>NZ_JBIVCD010000023.1:0-19643 GCF_044746425.1 Pseudomonas sp. NPDC086112
TAGGGTAGTTTTGGCGGGGATCTTCTAAATCTATTGTCGACTTGGGTAACCCATGGTAGGGGCGGTGTTCTTAGTGTAAACCTGGTTATCCCCCCCCCCACAAGGACGTTCCTTTTCCCTCCGAACAAGCCCCCACATGTTCAGACCTCTCTTCGTATTTATTGGCACGCGTTATACCCGTGCAAAGCGTCGCAATCATTTTGTGTCGTTCATTTCCCTGACCTCGATGATCGGACTCGCCCTTGGCGTGGTCGTGATGATCGTCGTGCTGTCGGTCATGAACGGCTTCGATCATGAGATGCGCACCCGCGTGCTGGGCATGGTGCCCCACGCGACCATCGAGTCCGGTGAGCCGATCAGCGACTGGCAAAGCCTGGCCGCTAAGGTCAAGCAGAACCCCCAAGTGGCGGCGGTTGCGCCCTTCGTTCAGATGCAGGGCCTGCTGACCAACAACGGCAAGGTCTCCAAGGTGCTGCTCAATGCCATCGACCCTGTGCAGGAACGGCAGGTGTCGATCATTGATAACTTCATGCAGCAGGGCAAACTCGACGACCTGGCACCGGGCAGTTTCGGCATCGTCATCGGCGACAAGGCCGCGGCCAAGCTCGGCGTGGCGGTCGGCGATAAGCTGACGTTTGTCGCGCCGGAAGTCACCGTGACCCCGGCCGGGATGTTCCCGCGCATGAAACGCTTTACCGTGGTCGGCATCTTTCATGTCGGCGCCGGTGAGATCGACGGCTATCTGGGCATCACCAACCTGCAGGATCTGGCGAAGCTGCACCGCTGGAAGCCGGATCAGGTCCAGGGCTTGCGCTTGAAGTTCGACGATCTGTTCCAGGCACCACGCGTGGCGTGGACCATCGCTCAGCAACTCGGCGAAGACCAGTATTACGCCCGAGACTGGACCCGCACCCACGGTAATCTGTATCAAGCGATCCGCATGGAAAAAGCCATGATCGGCCTGCTGTTGCTGCTGATCGTCGCCGTTGCGGCGTTCAACATCATCTCCACGCTGGTAATGGTGGTGAACGACAAGAAGGGCGACATCGCGATCCTGCGCACCCTCGGTTCCACGCCGGGGCAGATCATGGCGATCTTCATGGTTCAGGGCACGGTCATTGGCGTGGTCGGTACGCTGATCGGTGCGGTGGTCGGGATCTTCGCCGCGCTGAACGTCAGCGCCGCGATCTCCGCCCTTGAAGGGCTGATCGGCCACAAATTCTTGAACGCCGACGTGTATTTCATCGATTACCTGCCGTCGCAAGTGCAGAGCCAGGACGTGTTGATGGTCTGCGCCGCCGCGTTGGTTCTGAGTTTCCTCGCCACCCTGTATCCAGCCTGGCGTGCCGCGCGCACCCAGCCTGCGGAGGCGCTACGTTATGAGTGAGTCGGGCATGAGTGATAAAGCAATCTTGAGCTGCCGCAACCTGGGCAAATCCTACGTGGAAGGCCCGGAATCGGTAGAGGTTCTGGCGGGTCTGCAACTGGAATTGCATCCCGGCGAGCGCGTGGCGATCGTCGGTACCTCGGGTTCGGGCAAAAGTACCTTGCTCAACCTGCTGGGCGGCCTCGATACGCCGACCAAGGGCAGCGTCTGGCTGGCCGGTGAAGAGCTCTCGGCACTGAATGAAAAGGCCCGTGGCCTGCTGCGCAATCGGTCGCTGGGTTTCGTTTACCAGTTCCACCACTTGCTGCCTGAGTTCACCGCGCTGGAAAACGTCTGCATGCCGTTGTTGATCGGTAAAACCGCGATCCCGGAAGCGCGTCAGCGTGCGACGGCGTTGCTGGAGCGGGTAGGGCTGGGCCATCGTCTGGAGCACAAACCGGCGGAATTGTCCGGTGGCGAACGCCAGCGTGTGGCCATTGCCCGCGCCCTGGTGAACAAGCCAGGCCTGGTGATGCTCGATGAGCCGACCGGCAACCTCGACTCCCACACCGCCCAGGGCATTCAGGATTTGATGCTGGAACTCAGCACCTCGATGCGCACCGCGTTCCTGGTGGTGACCCATGACATGAACCTGGCCCGCCAGATGGATCGCGTCCTGCATTTGCAGGAAGGTTACCTGACACCCATCTGATTGACCGAAACCCGACGTACTGAACAGTACGTCGGGTCTTTTATTTTTATACGGTGCCCAGCGAATGTTCAGACCGTTATCGATCTTTATCGGCGCGCGCTATACCCGCGCCAAGCGCCGCAATCGCTTTGTTTCCTTCATCTCGATGACCTCGATGATCGGCCTCGCCCTGGGCGTGCTGGCGATGATCGTGGTGTTGTCGGTAATGAACGGCTTCCAGCGCGAAATGAGCTCGCGCATCCTCGGCATGGTGCCCCACGCGACTATCGTCGGCGTGAACCCTATCGATGATTGGCAGCCGGTGGCCGCCGCGGCGATGAAGAATCCTGAAGTGACGGCGGCGGTGCCCTTCACCGAGATGGAAGGCATGCTGTCCTATAAGGGCACGATGCAGCCGATTCAGGTCAGCGGTGTCGACCCGGCGCTGGAAGGCAAGGTCTCGATCGTTGCCAAGCACATTGTTCAGGGGCGTCTGGACGCCTTGAAGCCCGGCGAGTTTGGCGTGGTGATCGGTGAGATCACTGCGCGGCGCTTTCGCTTGAACGTCGGCGACAAGATCACCCTGATCGTGCCGGAAATCAGCACTGCACCGGGCGGCATCACTCCGCGCATGCAGCGGCTGAACGTGGTGGGCGTGTTCAAGGTCGGTGCCGAGCTGGACGGCTCCATGGCGCTGATTCACCTCGCCGATGCCGCGCAGATGCAACATTGGCAGCCCAATCAAGTGCAGAGCGTGCGCCTGGCGGTAAAGGATCTGTACGCCGCGCCGCAAGTGTCGAGCGACATCGCGACAGGCCTGGGCGCTGCCTACAAGTCTGACGACTGGACCCACACCCAGGGCAGTCTGTTCAGCGCGATGAAGATGGAAAAAACCATGATCGGCCTACTGTTGCTGATGATCGTCGCGGTGGCGGCGTTCAACATCATTGCGACCCTGATCATGGTGGTGAACGACAAGGGCGCGGACATCGCGATCCTGCGCACCATCGGCGCGACACCTCGGCAGATCATGGCGATCTTCATGGTGCAGGGCACGGTGATCGGGGTTGTCGGCACCTTGATTGGCGGCGTACTGGGTGTGATCGCAGCGCTGAACGTCAGTGAGCTGGTGGGCTGGATGGAGCGGGTCAGCGGGCAGCACATCTTCAGTTCCGATGTGTACTTTGTCAGTAACTTGCCATCGGAACTGCAGGGTGCAGATGTGTTGTTGATCTGTTCCGCCGGTTTCATCATGAGCTTTTTGGCGACGGTGTATCCGGCATGGCGGGCGGCGAAAGTCGAGCCGGCTACGGCGTTGCGGTATTCGTAAGTCATTACACCGCTTTCGCGGGCAAGCCTCGCTCCTACAGGGGGCTTGTCGCTCAGGTTTTCTAGCTCATGCTGACATCGCGCATTAACAACCCAAAGCGCAGATCCACCGCGTCCGGTATCGGCAAATACACCGTGTGCCCATCCCCCGGCGCCACTTCAACGGCCTCGCCTTTGACGTTCTGCAACTGATGCAAGTCGAAGTGGAAATTACCCTTGGGCGTCATCAGTTCCATGTGATCGCCCAGACCAAAGCGATTCTTTACCCGCACCTCGGCCAGCCGATCCCGGCGTTCGCCAGTCAGCTCGCCCACGAACTGTTGGCGCTCTGAAACCGAGCTGCCGTTCTGGTAGTTCTGATATTCGTCATGCACATGCCGACGCAGAAAACCTTCGGTATAACCACGTTGGGCCAGGGATTCCAGATCGGTCATCAAGCTGCGATCAAATGCTCGGCCAGCCACCGCATCATCGATTGCGCGGCGATACACCTGGGTGGTACGCGCGCAATAGAAGTGCGATTTGGTCCGGCCTTCGATCTTCAATGAATGCACGCCCATCTGCGTCAGGCGCTCGACATGCTGCACGGCGCGCAGGTCCTTGGCGTTCATGATGTAGGTGCCGTGTTCATCCTCGAACGCCGGCATCAGGTCGTCAGGGCGATTGGCTTCTTGCAGCAGGAACACTTGATCGGTCGGCGCGCCGATGCCCAGGGTCGGTTCGGGGCGGAACTGCTGAACGATTTCGCCGAGCTGATTTTCGCTGGCCGGTGTCGCCGAGTATTTCCAGCGACAGGCGTTGGTGCAACTGCCCTGATTGGCGTCGCGCTTGTTCATATAGCCCGACAACAGACAGCGCCCGGAATAGGCCATGCACAACGCGCCGTGGACGAACACTTCCAGCTCCATCGCCGGGACCTGCTGGCGGATTTCTGCGATCTCCTCCAGCGACAGTTCGCGGGACAGGATGATCCGGCTCAAGCCCTGTTGCTGCCAGAACTCGACGCTGGCCCAGTTCACCGTGTTGGCCTGCACTGACAAGTGGATCGGCATCTGCGGGAAGTGCCGGCGCACCAGCATGATCAGGCCTGGGTCGGACATGATCAGCGCGTCCGGCGCCATGGCGATCACCGGTTCCAGGTCCTTCAAGAACGTTTTGAGCTTGGCGTTGTGCGGGGCGATGTTCACCACCACATAGAAACGCTTGCCCTGAGCCTGGGCCTCGGCGATGCCGAGCGCGAGGTTGGCGTGATCGAATTCGTTGTTGCGCACCCGCAGGCTGTAGCGCGGCTGGCCGGCGTACACCGCATCGGCGCCATAGGCGAAGGCATAACGCATGTTTTTCAGGGTGCCGGCGGGGGCGAGCAGTTCCGGGGGCGTGAGCGTTATGGTGCTGGTCATGGCAGTGTCGATCGCAAAAGCCGGCAAGGGTAAGCGGCTTGCCCGCGGGGTTTATTGATCTGGATCTATGCTTGATGAAAAACGGATGGCACTCGCGCGAGCCGTGGCGGACTAAACATCAAGACGCGCGTTGGCGCCCCTGTGCACTGACATGGATCGGACATGAACGAAACGAAGCTGCAAAACACCTCGCTGATGGTCTTGCTGACCCTGGTGAGCATTGCCTTCATATGGATTCTGCTGCCGCTCTATGGCGCGGTGTTCTGGGCAGTCATCCTCGGCATTCTTTTTTCACCCTTGCAGCATCAGTTGCAACAGAGGTTCGGCTGGCCACGCAACCTGACGGCCCTGTTCACCTTGAGTCTCTGCGTGGTGATCGCGATCCTGCCGGTAATCACCATCAGTACCTTGCTGGTTCAGGAAGGCGCGGCACTCTACAACAGAATCGAAAGCGGCGAACTGGACATCGCCGGCTATGTGTCGCAGTTCAAGCAAAGTCTGCCGCCCTATGTTCAGTACTTGCTCGACCGTTTCGGCATGGGTGAGCTGAGCGGGCTTCGGGAGAACATCATCAAGAGCACGATGCAAGGCAGCCAGTTTGTCGCGACCAAGGCGTTCAACTTTGGTCAGGGCACGTTCGAATTCGTGGTGAGCTTTTTCGTCATGCTGTACCTGCTGTTTTTCTTCCTGCGGGACGGGTCCGAACTGGCACGTAAAGTACGTGCGGCGATACCGCTGGAAGACAACCAGAAACGTCGTTTGCAACTCAAGTTCAATCGAGTGGTGCGGGCCACGGTGAAGGGCAATGTGGTGGTAGCGATCACGCAAGGGGCATTGGGTGGTTTTATTTTCTGGTTTCTGGGCATCCCGAGCGTGCTGCTCTGGGCGGTGTTGATGGCGTTTCTGTCGCTGTTGCCGGCGGTGGGGGCGGGGATCGTCTGGATACCGGTGGCGGCGTATTTCCTGTTCAGCGGCGCGATCTGGCAGGCCACGGTGCTGACCTTGTTCGGAGTGTTCGTGATCGGCCTGGTGGACAACGTTCTGCGACCGATCCTGGTGGGCAAGGACACCAAAATGCCGGACTACCTAATCCTTATCTCGACCTTGGGCGGCCTCGCGCTTTTTGGCCTGAACGGTTTTGTCATAGGGCCGTTGATCGCGGCGCTGTTCGTGTCGAGCTGGGCGATTTTCATCGATTCCAAGCCCAAGGTTCAGCTGCCTTAAGCGCTGAGCTGGCCTGCGTCGATACGTTGTGACAGGGCTTGGGCGGCGGGAAGCGAGGTGAGCGGGCCGCTGATCGGTTCGCCGTCCTGCACCAGATACCAACAGGCAAGCAATCCTCGCGCTCTGAGCTGTGCGGGAACGGCGCTGCCGATAACGGACATGATCTGAACCTGAGCCATAAGTACCTCCATTAATCTATGGAGCTACCTTACGGATCGGACGCTTGAACGGACAATCAACGCTTTCGATAGTCGTCATTGATGCCAATGAGTCCTGCGGTCAATCCACCACTTGATCGAGCATATGCACCACTTCCTGCTCATTGAGCAGGCCTTTGCGCACAAGGTTTTCTGCCAGCAGCGAGAGGAATTTTGCGCTGCGATGGCCTTCCAGGTGCTTGAGTTCGGTCAGTGCGTTGTACACCTTGCCGGAAGTGCACAAGCCGACAATGCGATGCGGGTTTTGTGTGGGCATGAAGGTCGTCCTTGTTTTTATCAACCTGTTGTTTACGGACAGATCCAAGCTTGCGGATCGGACATGACATAAATATGACCAACTTTACCTGCCGGTACTGTCCCGACAGCGACCTTGACGAGATTTATTCAGACTTCGTCCGGCCAGTGGTCACAAAAAAGGCCCCGCTTTTATAGCGGGGCCTGATGAGCGTGTTACCAGCGGTCGCCACGATAATAACCATGGGGAGGGCCGTAATAGCCGCGTGGTGGACCATACCCGCGTGGCGGACCGTAATAGATCGGTGCCGGGCGGTAGTACATCGGTTGTTGAACGTAAACCGGCGCCGGTTGGTAATAAACAGGCGGTGGCTGCACGTACACCGGTTGTGGCTGAACGTAGATCGGTTGCTCCACATACACTGGACGGTCGCGGCCGATTATTGCTGAGCCAATGATTGCCGAGCCGACGATCGCACCAAACACAGCCGGACCTTCCCAGCCGCCATGACCATGACCACCTGCTTCTGCCTGCCCTGCGATAGCAAGAGCACCGATCAGCAAGGCTACTGTGGGGATTTTACGGATCATGATAAGTCCTCGGTTCTTCGACCCGGCGCTCGCGTCTGCAATAGACACAAGTTGTCGCGGGGATACTTCTAAGACAGCATTTTTTTGAAAATCAGCACAGCCGTTGGGTAAATTTTGTGTAAGGTCTGTACCGGCTTCTTTACGGCTGTGTGCCAGGTGCAGACTGGCTTTTATGATCAATCAGAACCGGTGAAGTGGCTAATCCCGTCCATCCGAAAGTGCTATTGAAGGAGATTCCAATGCAGATGAACCCCAACAGAGACACTCAGCTGTGCATGTCACTCTCGGGGCGTCCCGGCAATTTCGGCCTGCGGTTTCATAACCATCTGTACGAACAACTGGGCCTGAATTTCTACTACAAAGCCTTCAGCAGCCAGGACTTGCCGGGCGCCGTGGGCGGCATTCGCGCCTTGGGCATCCGGGGTTGCGGGGTGTCGATGCCGTTCAAGGAAGCTTGTATTGCGTTGGTCGATGAGCTGGATGCATCGGCTGAGGCCATCCAATCGATCAACACTATCGTCAATACCAATGGTCATCTCAAGGCCTACAACACCGATTACATTGCCATCGCCCAGTTGCTTGAAACCCATCAGGTGCCCAAGGATTCGACCTTTGCCCTGCGCGGCAGTGGCGGGATGGCCAAGGCTGTGGCCAGTGCCTTGCGCGATGGCGGCTACAAAAATGGCCTGATTGTGGCCCGGAACGAGCGCGCCGGGCGTGCTTTGGCTGAATCGTTGGGTTATCACTGGCAGGCGGAGTTGGGCGCTCAACGCCCGCAGATGCTGATCAATGTCACGCCCATCGGCATGACCGGCGGGCCGGAGGCCGATCAACTGGCGTTTGAGCCTGATGTTATCGCTGCGGCGGAAACTGTCTTCGATGTGGTGGCGATCCCCTCGGAAACACCGTTGATCGTGCGCGGTCGTGCCGAAGGCAAGCGGGTGATCACCGGGCTGGAAGTGATTGCGATCCAGGCACTGGAACAGTTCGTGTTGTACACCGGCGTGCGGCCGACCGATGAGCAGTTCCAGAAAGCCGTGGCGTTTGCCCGCAGCTGATCATTCCCAAATAT
This sequence comes from Pseudomonas sp. NPDC086112, assembly GCF_044746425.1. Classification (NCBI taxonomy): domain Bacteria; kingdom Pseudomonadati; phylum Pseudomonadota; class Gammaproteobacteria; order Pseudomonadales; family Pseudomonadaceae; genus Pseudomonas; species Pseudomonas sp. NPDC086112. The sequence continues at coordinate 8,126 of NZ_JBIVCD010000023.1, forward strand.
TCGTTGGATGTCCCGGCCCTTTCGCGAGCAAGCCCGCTCCCACACTTGACCGCATTAGTCTGAATCAACTTGGTCACCTGTGGGAGCGGGCTTGCTCGCGAAGGCGGAGTCACATCCTGACGCAATGCGACTGGTGGATCGCCGCCCGAGGAGCAGCGCTGAACCTGTGGGAGCGGGCTTGCTCGCGATTGCCGCGACCCGGTCTCCTGCCAATCCCCATGCACTTGCCCGCGAATATCCCCTGCCTATACTGGCCACCAGCAAGCGAAGACTTGCTTTCCAGCCACCGTGACCGAGGTTTTCATGCATCCCGCCATTCTCAACCTGGATCAGGCCGAACTTTTACCGCTGCCCGAAGAGTTTGCTCCCACCGGAGACGCTGCCGGCCGCTATCAGCAACGCCTGGCACGCATCGGCCAGCAACTGGGCGCGCAAAAGCTGGGTTATCGGTTGTATGCCCTGGAGCCAGGCATGCGTGGCAGTCCTTTTCATAACCATCGGGTCAACGAGGAGATGTTCTACATCGTGGCCGGGGAGGGGGAGATTCGCCTGGGTGCCGAACGCTTTCTGATCCGCGCTGGTGATGTGATTGCCTGCCCGGCGGGTGGTCCTGAAGCCGCGCACCAGATCATCAACACCAGCAACGGCGAATTGCGCTATCTGGCGGTCAGCAGCCAGCAATCACCGGACATTTGCGAATACCCGGATTCCGGAAAATACGTGGTGATGGACGACTTCAAGGTCGATGCCCAAGGCAATGCTTCGGGCTTCGTCGCCGTCGCCAGGCAGGCCGATGGCGTGGATTATTGGGACGGCGAGTAGCCTCATCGGTGGGAGCAGCTGTCTTAATTACTCTTGTGATCACTGAAGATCCAATGTGGGAGCGGGCTTGCTCGCGAAAGCGGTCTGTCAGTCATATTGATGCAAGATATGCCGCCGCCTTCGCGAGCAAGCCCGCTCCCACATTCAGAATGTCGCGACCAGTCTATTCGAGGCGTGCCAAGCGCTCTTCCAGCGCCGCAATCCGCGCTTCAAGCTCTTCGATTCGCTCTACCGACACACCGCCACTGGTGCCACGCTCCACAGGATTTTGCCGGGCAGCCAGGATCGCTTCGATATCCGCCGGATCGCCCAGTGCATGCATGTAACGGTCTTCGCGCTGACCAGCCTGACGCGGGATCAACAGCGCCAGACCCCTGGCGATCAAGCGCTCCAGTTGATGCACTACCTGTTCGGCATCTTCGAAGTCATGCATGCGGCCGCTGCGGGTCAGCAGTTCGTTGACCGTCTGCGGGCCGCGCAGAAACAACAGCCCCGTCAGAATCACCTGCGCCGGCACCAGTTCCAGCGCCTTGTCGACCCGATGCTCCCAACGGTCGGCACGGCTGCCCATTACCAGTCTGGTAAAACCGCGACCTTCCAGTACGCGCAAGCTCTGGCCAACCTGGCCCTGGCTGAGGTTCATCACTGGTTCGCGGCTGGTTTTCTGGTTGCAGGCAATCACCAGCGCATTGAGCGTCAGCGGATAGGTTTCCGGGCTGGTGGCCTGTTTCTCGATCAACGAGCCCAGAATGCGGATTTCCGTGCTGTTGAGCCGCGGTTCGTCGGAGGTCGTTTCTTGCTCAGTGCTCATCGCGCTTTTCCCTATGCAGTCGAAGCATGCAGTCGAAGCCGCCTAGCCTAATCCTTGCAGGATAAAAGACAAGCCGCAGGGCGGTCGGGCATGGCTATAATCGCTCCACGTTTTTACTCCTGTCACCACACGAGACCATCATGACTATTTCCCTGTACGCCGCTTCCGTTCCGGTTTTCCAGCAAATGCTCAATGCCCTGAGCAACAACCTGAGCAAGGCCGAAGCCCACGCTACCGCGAAAAACATTGATCCGAACGCGTTCCTGCAAGCCCGTCTGTACCCGGACATGTTCCCGCTGGTGCGCCAGGTGCAGATCGCCGTCGATTTCGCCAAAGGCGTTTCGGCGCGTCTGGCTGAAGTCGAACTGCCGAAATATGACGACACCGAAACCACCTTCGCCGAACTGCAAGCGTTGATCGCCAAGGTCCTGGCTTTCATCGGCGAGATCAAACCCGAGCAGATCGACGGCAAGGAAGGCATCGAGATCGTTACCCGTCCAGGCACGCCTAAAGAGAAGCGCTTCACTGGCCAGGCTTACCTGCTGAGCTATGGTTTGCCGCAGTTCTTCTTCCACGTGACCACTGCTTACGCACTGCTGCGTCACAACGGCGTGGAAGTGGGCAAGCGCGATTACATGGGCGCGTTCTAAACCGCCCAGATACAAAAAAGCCCGCCAAGGTTTACGCCTTGGCGGGCTTTTTCGTTTTGTCGAGAGCCAGGCTTGTCGGCGAAATGTGGGAGCGGGCTTGCTCGCGAAGGCGGTGTATCAGGCAACGATGATGTCGACTGACACTCCGTCTTCGCGAGCAAGCCCGCTCCCACAGGTTCCGCGGCAAGCCCGCTCCCACAGGTGCATTGTTACGCCAAACGCTGGGCTTCCCGGGCTTTCTGGGTCTTCTGCTCCTCACCCTGGCACGCCGCCGCGGTGAACAGCACGTCGGTGGAGGAGTTCAGCGCGGTTTCCGCCGAGTCCTGCAACACACCGATGATGAAGCCGACTGCCACCACCTGCATGGCGATTTCACTCGGGATGCCGAACAGGCTGCACGCCAGTGGAATCAGCAACAGCGAACCCCCGGCCACGCCCGAGGCGCCACAGGCACAGATCGCCGCGACGATGCTGAGCAGGATGGCCGTCGGAATGTCCACGGCGATGCCCAGGGTATGCACAGCGGCCAGGGTCAACACGGTGATGGTGATCGCAGCGCCGGCCATGTTGATGGTGGCGCCGAGCGGGATCGACACCGAATAGGTATCTTCGTGCAGGCCCAGACGCTTGCTCAGCTCCAGGTTGACCGGAATATTCGCCGCCGAACTACGGGTGAAGAAGGCGGTGATGCCGCTCTCGCGCAGGCAGGTGAATACCAGTGGATACGGGTTGCGACGCAGCTTCCAGAACACGATGGCCGGGTTCATCACCAGCGCCACGAACAGCATGCAGCCCAACAACACAGCCAGCAGATGCATGTAACCGATCAAGGCACCGAAACCGGAGGTGGCGAGGGTCGAAGCCACCAGGCCGAAGATCCCCAATGGCGCAAAGCGAATCACCAGACGCACGATCAAGGTCACGCCATTGGACAGATCGCCCAGTACTTCGCGCGTCGTCTCGCCGGCATGGCGAATCGCAACACCCATGCCGATCGCCCAAGCCAGAATGCCGATGAAGTTGGCGTTCATCAGCGCACTGACCGGATTGTCGACCACGCTGAGCAACAGACTCTGCAACACTTCGCTGATGCCCCCCGGTGCGGTCACCGCAACGTCTTGGGTCGACAGCACCAGGCTCGACGGAAACAGCGTACTGGCGATCACCGCCACCACGGCCGCCGCGAAGGTGCCCAGCAGGTACAGAAACAGAATCGGCCGGATGTGGGTTTCCTGGCCGTGCTTATGGTTGGCAATCGAGGCCATGACCAGCACGAACACCAGAATCGGCGCGACAGCCTTGAGCGCCGAGACGAACACTTTGCCGATGAAGGCGGTGGACTTGGCCAACTCAGGCGCGAACAGCGCCAGGGTAATCCCGGCGATCAGGCCGATGATGATTTGCGTGACCAGGCTGCTGCGTTTCAGGCGTTGCAAGAGAGAAGGGGATGAAGCGGTCATAACGGCATCTCTGATTTTATTAGGGTGCAGGGTTGTGCTCATGCAGCAAAAAGCCGGGCAGGCCACATGGAGGGAACCGAAGGGTCGCTACATCAATGCCAATGATTGGCCGATGAACAGGGTGTACGTACTGCAGATCGCGGACTTTATCACAGCGTAGCCGTGATCCTTCAGACCTGTGACGATCTGCCACCCGATTACTCAACGCGATTTGCAGGTTCGTGCAACCTCGTCCGGAAACACTCTGTTAAGCTTCGCCATCCTCATTTTCAAGTTCTGCCAGTGAGCCTTCGGGCTGTCGCTGGTGTCGTCGTTTTCCTGGAGTTCTGCATGCTGTTGCCCATTCTTCTGTTGTCCGCCGCCGGTTTTACGGTGCTGACCACGGAATTCATCATCGTCGGGCTGTTGCCGGCAATCGCCCGTGATCTGGACGTCAGCATCCCTCAAGCGGGTTTGCTGGTGACACTGTTCGCCTTTACCGTAGCCGCTTTCGGGCCGTTCCTGACGGCGTACTTCGCCAGGTTTGAACGGCGCAAGCTGTTTATCAGCGTGCTGATCATGTTCGGCCTGGCCAACACGCTGGCGGCACTGGCGCCGAACATCGGGGTGATGGCCATTGCGCGATTGATTCCGGCGCTGGGGCTGCCGGTGTTCTGGGCATTGGCCAGTGAAACTGCAGTGGACATCGTCGGGCCGGACTACGCCGGGCGGGCCATCGCCAAGATCGGTTTCGGTATCGTCTGCGCCACGGTGTTCGGCATTCCGGTGGGTACGCTGATTTCCGATGCGTTCGGTTGGCGCAGTGCTTTCGGCATTCTGGCGGTGATCGCGTTTGCCAAGGCGTTGCTGCTGTTTATCTACCTGCCGAAAACCAACCTGCACCAGCATCAGGTGAGTTTTCGCTCGCAGTTCAAAATTCTGCGCAGCCCGTTGATGCTGGGGCATGTGCTGTTGTCGATCCTGGTGTTCAGCGGCATGTTCACCGCGTACACCTACCTGGCGGACATTCTTGAGCGGCTCGCCGGTTTCAACGGCACGGTGGTCGGCTGGTGCTTGATGGGCTTTGGCGCGGTCGGCTTGATCGGCAACTCGTTGGGCGGTCGTGCGGTGGATCGGCATCCGCTGATCGCTTCTGTGACGTTTTGTGCGTTCATGATTGCCGGCATGGTGGCCTTGGTGCCGAACATTCATTCACCCCTTGGTCTGGCGGCAGCGATGGGGATTTGGGGCGTGACTCAGGCCGCGCTGTTCCTGGTCAGCCACGTGCGCCTGATGAAGGCTGCGCCTGAAGCTCCGGCCTTTGCTGCATCGCTGAACATTGCCGGGGCCAACCTCGGAATCGGTCTGGGCGCGATGGTCGGTGGGCGAGTGATCGACAGTGTGGGCCTGGGTGGCCTGGGTTTCGCGGCGGCCGGTTTTATCTTGGTCTCGATTCTGTTGGCGATGGCGCTGATGACCTTCAAACCTCGCGAAATCTGCGCCTGACGCCTCACATCTCGACAAACAACTCGCGTCGGGCACCTTCGGTAATGGCGACAATGCCGGGGTGCTTGACCTTGCGTTCCACTGAGATGGCGTAGAACGACTCGCGCACCGCGTCGGTCTGGCCGATCAACTCCACGTCGCATTGGCGTTTCACTTCGTCGGCAATCACACTCGGGCCGATGAATATCCCGCTGCCGGATTGGCCGAAGGCCTGCATCAGGGCACTGTCGTCGAATTCGCCGACGATCCGCGGCTGGATCTGCTGTTCGGCAAACCAGCGTTGCAAGCGACTGCGCACCACGGTTTCCGGTCCGGGAATCAGCAGTGGGGCGCCGTGCAGGCTATGAGGGAAGTCCTGGCCATATCGCGCGGCCAGTTCGGCGGTGGCGAAGAAGCTGATGCCGCATTCGCCGAGCTTCTGGCTGTAGCCTTTGATGTCCAGATTCGAGGGCATCGGGCTGTCGGAGATCACCAGATCAAGGCGTTGAATCGCCAGGTCGGCAAGCAAACGTTCCAGTTTGTCTTCGCGACAGGTGATACGCAGGGGCTCGCTCAACTCCATGGTCGGTGCGATCAGGCGATAAACGATGGATTTGGGCACCACATCGGCGACGCCCACCCGAAACAGAATCTGTTGCTCATTGGGCTGCGCCCGCAGCATCAACTCCAGTTCGCCACCGAGTTGGAACATCTGCTCGGCGTAAGGGAGCGTCTGACGTCCGGCTTCGGTGAGTTCCAGCTGTCGGCCGACCCTTCGAAACAACTCGATGCCATAGGTTTGCTCGAGCAGGGAAATCTGCCCGCTGATGGTCTGTGGCGTCAGGTTCAATTGCTCGCAGGCGCGCACGATGCTGCCGGTCTTGGCTACGACCCAGAAGTAATGCAGCTGCCGGTAATTAAGCATGTCGGTGAAATCCCGTTGTTCACATCATCCGTAGGGTATATGCCCTACACTGTATGGATTCGTTAAAACCGAAGTATAACCGCTAAAAATACGAATTTTCCTGAAGTGTTTGCTTCCTTAGAATGCTTCGCCATCGACGGATCGCCTTTTCGGTTCTGTCTGTTCTATCGAGGGAAGCATCATGAAGCTTAAAACCACGGCACTGCTGATCACGTCTTTACTGGTGCTGGCTGGTTGCGACCAGGCCGAGAAAAGCGCTCAGCAATTGATGGGCAAGGCTGCCGAAACCGCCAAACAGGCGATTGACGATACCCACAAAGCGGCCGAGCAAGCGCTCAGCGATGCCACGGGCGGTTTGATCAGCAAGAAAGAACAACAGGCCAAAGAGACGGACAAAACCGACCCTTCGTCCCAGGAAATCTAAACCGTTCAAACGAGTCAGGACTGACCCATGGAATACCTTTTAGAACTTGCTGCAAGCCCCACTGCCTGGGTCGCCCTGGCCACGCTGGTGGTGATGGAAATCGTGCTCGGCATTGATAACCTGATCTTTATCTCGATCCTCACCAACAAGCTGCCCGAACAGCATCGCCAGAAGGCGCGACGGATTGGTATCGGCATGGCGTTGATCCTGCGCCTGGCACTGTTGAGCACCATCGCGTTCATCGTCCAGCTGACGGAGCCGGTGATCGAGATTCTCGGCCATGCGTTCTCCTGGAAGGACATGATCCTGATCGCCGGCGGCCTGTTCCTTTTGTGGAAAGCGACCACCGAGATCCATCACAGCATGGACCCGGCACCGGATGATCCGACCTCGGCCACCTCGACCGTGACCCTGGGTTTTGCTGCTGCGATTGGGCAGATCCTGATGCTGGACATGGTGTTCTCCATCGACAGCATCATTACCGCCGTCGGCATGACTGAGCATTTGCCGATCATGATCATTGCGGTGGTGGTGTCGGTACTGGTGATGTTGCTGGCCGCTGACCCTCTGGCCAAGTTCATCAATGACAACCCGACGGTGGTGATGCTGGCACTGGGCTTCCTGATCATGATCGGCATGACGCTGATCGCCGAAGGTTTTGGCGCCCACGTACCGAAAGGCTACGTCTATGCGGCCATGGCGTTCTCGGCCACGATCGAAGGCTTGAACATGCTGTCGCGTCGGGCCAGGCAGAAGCGCATCGCCGCTGAAGCTTAACCTTCGTTAAACGAAACGGCCGCCTGAACTCAAAAGAGTCCAGGCGGCCGTTTTAGTTTGGACGACCGAAAAGCGCCGGTCAGTGCGCGGTGGCGGGGTGGGCAGCCGGCTGATCGGTGTTCGCCACAGGCGTCGATTGAACCGGGTGGTGATGGTGCCGGCGGGTAATACGCAAAACGCCCCACAGCATGGCGGCGGCCACGGCCAGCCAGCCGGAGATCAACATTACAATGGTCATTGTCAGGCTCATCAGTGCCTCCTCTTTGCCCTGCATCGGGCACACATTCGTCCTTGGTAAGTGACAGTCTAGCCGCTGCTGTATTTCAGGCTATTGACCAAAAGTCGCCTGCCACCAACCAGTTCGCTCTATCGAATGCTATCAACTGCCGGTTAAGGCTATACCGCTGTCGCGCGGCATCCTATGATCGACGGCCAAGCCGGCTGTGCGATTGCCTGGCGTCTGAACAAGAGAGTGATGATGGTGCGGGTATTTTCTCGAATTCGATCTTTGGTGCTGATCGTTGGCTGCGTTGCCGGCCTGGCTGGCTGTGCGGGGAGCGTGGCGCCTGAGATCAAGCGTCTGCCGGAGCGGGTCGAACTCAGCGGTACGTTCTACCGTGGGCAAAGTTATCAAAGCGGGCCTCAGGTGCTGGCTAGTCTGCTGTCCCGGCAGGGCATCGTGATAACCCCGGGGTTGCTCGACAAACCCCTGCATTTGCCGGGTGCCGAAGATCGATTGCAACAGAACATGCAGAATCTTGCCCGTGAGTACGGGATGGTGGTCTATCCCCTTGACAGCCATTTGCCGGCGCTGCTGGCCCAGGTTGCGGCCGGTTACCCGGTGATGGTGCGCTTTACTGAAGGCTCAGCGTTCTGGGCGGAGCCGCGATACGCCATTCTCGCCGGTTACAACCGTCAGAAGCAGACCGTGTTGCTGCGCGCCGGGATGGATCGTCGGTTGCTGATGGGGTTCAGCGCCTTTGAATCGGCGTTCGAGAATGCCGGTGGCTGGGCCGTATTGATCCAGAAGCCGGACCAGATTCCGGCCAATGTCGATCAGCAGCGCTGGCTGAAGGCGGCGAGCGATCTTGCCCAGTCAGGTCAAGAGCAGGCGGCGGCCCGGGCGAAAAAAGCGTTGAGCGCGCAGTAGTTTCCGTTCGTCATCTTGCAGGGCACCACTCAGGGTTATTGGCCTCTCATGTAAAGGGCCCGGATTACTTTCCGGGTCGTGACCAGGAGGCGCCCATGGCTCATTCCAATACCCCTGTCGGCCCGCACTCATCCGAGCATTCGTCCGATAATGAGTTGGGATTCGACCCCGATTCTCCGGATCTCGCCGATCCTCAGGTCGATCCCATCGGCCCTGCCAAGGCGCCCAAGGATATAAAACCGGGTGAGGCGGGCAAGAAGGCTCCCGCGAAGCCTTACGATCCACTGGGCGATCTGAAACCCAAGACCTAGTCAGAGGTGCATATGTCTACCGATTCGAGCTTCGACGACAAACGTCCAGATCCTCCAGACAGTGTTCCAACAACCCCCGAGGCAGATCTGGATCCAGTGATGGACCCGGACAGTCCGTTACGGGACCCATTGGCCAGACCGACCGTGGTTACCACAAAACATCCGCAAGGCTGGAAAGACCCGAGTGCGGGGGACGGCATTCCGGATGACGATCAGATGCCGTTGCCCAATGATTAATCCCGAATAAAAAGCCCCGAATATTAGGGGCTTTTTATTAGGGGCTTTCGTTTGGAGGCGTTTCGAGTTTACTTCGATGCTTCAACCACACCGCTTTGGCGATGCTTGAGATTCTTGTCGGATTTGTACTGCAGGGCTACGGACGGCACGTTGGCGCTCTTGCCGGTTTCGACCCAGCTGCGAATCCGGCTGGCATCGGCAAAGTGCGTGTACTTGCCGAAGGCATCGAGAATCACCAGCGCCATCGGCCGATCTCCCATGTGGGTCACCAGCACCAGGCAGTGACCGGCCGCGTTGGTAAAGCCGGTTTTGGTCAGTTTGATGTCCCAGTTAGGCTTGTTGACCAAATGGTCGGTGTTGCGGAAACCCAAGCTGTAGTTGGGTTTGCGGAACGAAACGGTTTTTTCCTTGGTGGTGGTCAATTGAGTCAACAGCGGGTACTTGTGTGCGGCGATCAGCAGTTTGCTCAAATCGCGAGCGGTGGACACATTGCGAGGAGAGAGGCCCGTCGGTTCGACAAAGTGGGTGCTGGTCATTCCCAGCGCTTTGGCTTTGGCGTTCATGGCGGCAATGAACGCGACATAGCCGCCCGGATAGTGATGGGCCAGACTCGCAGCGGCACGGTTTTCCGAGGACATCAGGGCAATCAGCAGCATTTCTCGGCGTGGCAATTCGCTTTTGAGTTTGACCCGGGAAAACACGCCTTTCATTTCCGGGGTGTCGCTGATGTTGATGGAAAGATACTCGTCCATGTTCTGCCGGGCTTCTACCACCACCAGGCCAGTCATCAGTTTGCTGACGGATGCGATTGGCACTACGACGTCAGGGTTGCTGGCATAGATCACTTTGTTGGTTTGCATATCCATCAGCAAGACACTGCCGGAAGCGATCTTCAGTTGTGAAGTGTCTCGGGGTGCGGCAGTGGTTTCTGCAGCGTTGATCGTTGGCGTGGTGAAAGTCCCTGTAAATGCAAAAAACAGGCTCAGGATTGAAAGACGGATTTTCACGCTGGCGGACTCATAAAGGGTGGATATACCGTTTTGTAACGGGCTGTTTCTTTAAAAAGCGACGCATTTTAGGAGTATGGCTGAAGAACTGTCGATGGTTGTTCGATGTTCAGATGAAAGTGCCTGGGCGCCTGATAAAAACGGGCTTTTCCGGCGGATGGTCGAGCTTTTTCTGCAGGCAAAAAGAACCCCGCGACTAGCGGGGTTCCTTTATGCGGCGCTGCAAGCCAGCGTGAACTCAGCCGTGCAGTGTTTCCGCGGCGTACAGCGTGTTTTCCAGCAGGCAGGCGCGGGTCATAGGGCCAACGCCACCCGGTACCGGCGTGATCCAGCCGGCGCGGGGCAGGGCGGTTTCATAGATCACGTCACCGACCAGCTTGCCGTCTTCCTGGCGATTGATGCCGACGTCGATCACGATCGCGCCTTCCTTGATCCACTCGCCTTTGACCAGACCCGGCTTGCCGGCGGCAACCACCACCAGGTCGGCGCGACCGACATGGCCCGCCAGATCCTTGGTGAAGCGGTGGGTAACGGTCACGGTGCAACCGGCCAGCAGCAGTTCCATTGCCATCGGGCGACCAACAATGTTGGAAGCCCCGACAATGACCGCGTCCATTCCGTATAGATCGGCACCGGTGCTTTCCAGCAGCGTCATGATGCCTTTAGGTGTGCACGGACGCAGCAGCGGAATACGCTGGGCCAGACGGCCGACGTTATAAGGGTGGAAACCGTCGACATCCTTGTCAGGACGAATGCGTTCCAGCAATTTGGAGGCGTCCAGATGCTCAGGTAAGGGCAGTTGAAGCAGAACGCCGTCAATCGCCGGGTCATCGTTCAGGCGATCGATCAGATCGGTCAGTGCTTCTTGAGTGGTTTCGGCAGGCAGGTCGTAGGCTTGGGAAAGGAAGCCGACCTCTTCACAGTCTTTACGCTTGTGCGAGACATAAACCTGAGAGGCAGGATCGCTGCCGACCAGGATCACCGCGAGGCCAGGCGTGCGCAGACCTTGCTGGCGACGCTCGGCGACTCGTTTGGCGATCTGCTGGCGCAGGCTGGCGGCGATCGATTTGCCGTCGATTAGTTGTGCAGTCATTGCGCGTGATTAACCATCGAGAGGGGAAAAAAAGAGAGCGCATTCTCGCATGTCATGAGGTGAGGGCAAAGGCGCTTGGTCTGCAAATTCCCCTAACCCCTTTAATTAAATGAATTTTTTTTAAAAAGGATTTGACGACCTCTGGGGGGCTCTATACTATTCGTCGCACTTGTCGGGCACAGCCTAGCACTGGTTGAGAAGGTCGAGCGGAGTTACGCTTCCGCAAGGCTGAAAAGCACTTAGTTTGTAGTCCTTCAAGGGTACAGATTAACAAGGCGCCCGTAGCTCAGCTGGATAGAGCATCCGCCTTCTAAGCGGATGGTCGCAGGTTCGAGTCCTGCCGGGTGCGCCATTAGGCAACTTTGGCACAAGTAACGCGATATGGTG
>NZ_JBIVCD010000023.1:19741-22757 GCF_044746425.1 Pseudomonas sp. NPDC086112
TGGGCGTAGCTCAGTTGGTAGAGCACGGGATTGTGACTCCCGTTGTCGTGGGTTCGATCCCCATCGTCCACCCCATATTTCGAAAGGCGCCAGATTAACAGTCTGGCGCCTTTGCTTTAACAGCTTCAATCCGCGGATGTGGTGGAATTGGTAGACACACTGGATTTAGGTTCCAGCGCCGCGAGGCGTAAGAGTTCGAGTCTCTTCATCCGCACCAAATAAAGCTTCACTCTTGCCGCTTGGCTTGGTTGGGGCTCAGCAAAGAAGTTGTTTGGCTTCTTTGTCACGCAATATGGTGGGCGTAGCTCAGTTGGTAGAGCACGGGATTGTGACTCCCGTTGTCGTGGGTTCGATCCCCATCGTCCACCCCATATTTCGAAAGGCGCCAGATTTAACAGTCTGGCGCCTTTTTTGTTTCAGTTGTTTGAGTGTCGACGACTGCAGGTTGTGGGTCGCAGGGTCAGGTCGTTTCATCGTATTTATGTTTCTCGATGATGCACGATTTGTCCGTCGATCCCTTCGCGGGGTCGGCTGTCAGGGATGGATTGCCGATTCCTTCTATATATAGAAGGATGGGTGCAGAGCCTTGGCATGACTGGCTGTATTTGCTAACAGGGCGAGGCACAACCGTTTGTCCCCGCCTATAAATTGCCTGCTGCTTTTTTACCCGTTTTCAGTAGGGTGACTTCTTGAGTTTGACCCACTAGAATGCATGCCCTTGATTCTGGGGTCGGAAACGGCCGGCTAACGTCTGTGCAACGAGGAATATCCATGCAAGTTTCTGTTGAAAATACTACTGCTCTTGAGCGCCGCATGAGCGTCACCGTGCCGGCTGAGCGTATCGAGAGCCAGGTCAACAAGCGTCTGCAGCAGACCGCCCAAAAGGCCAAGATCGCTGGCTTCCGTCCAGGCAAAGTGCCAATGAGCGAAATCAAGCGCCGTTTCGGTGCTGACGCTCGCCAGGAAGCTGTAGGCGACGTAATCCAGTCTTCTTTCTACGAAGCTGTGGTTGAGCAGAAGCTGAACCCGGCTGGTCAGCCTTCGATCGAGCCTAAATCCCTGGAAGCAGGCAAGGACCTGGAATACGTAGCCGTATTCGAAGTGTTCCCGGAGTTCACCGTTGCCGGTTTCGAAGGTATCGCTGTCGAGCGCCTGAGCGCTGACGTGGCTGATGCCGATCTGGACAAGATGCTGGAAATCCTGCGCAAGCAGAACACCCGTTTCGAAGTCGCCGATCGCGCTGCTCAGAACGAAGATCAACTGAACATCGATTTCGTCGGCAAGGTCGACGGTGAAGTGTTCGCTGGCGGTTCCGCCAAAGGCACCCAACTGGTGCTGGGTTCCGGTCGTATGATCCCAGGCTTCGAAGACGGTCTGGTCGGCGCTAAAGCCGGCGAAGAGCGCGTTCTGAACCTGACCTTCCCTGAGGACTATCAGAACCTCGACCTGGCAGGCAAAGTCGCTGAGTTCACCGTAACCGTGAACACCGTTTCCGAGCCTAAACTGCCAGAGCTGACCGAAGAATTCTTCGCTCAATTCGGCATCAAGGAAACCGGTCTGGAAGGCTTCCGCACCGAAGTTCGCAAGAACATGGAGCGTGAACTGCGTCAGGCGATCAAATCCAAGGTCAAGAATCAGGTTATGGACGGTCTGCTGGCCACCAACCCGATCGAAGTACCAAAGGCTCTGCTGTCCAACGAAGTTGACCGTCTGCTCGTGCAGGCTGTTCAGCAGTTCGGCGGCAACATCAAGCCTGACCAACTGCCGGCCGAGCTGTTCGAAGAGCAAGCCAAGCGCCGCGTTGTGCTGGGTCTGATCGTGGCTGAAGTGGTCAAGCAATTCGACCTCAAGCCTGACGAAGCCCGCGTTCGCGAGATGATTCAGGAAATGGCTTCGGCTTACCAGGAGCCTGAGCAGGTTGTGTCCTGGTACTACAAGAACGACCAGCAACTGAACGAAGTCCGTTCGGTTGTGCTGGAAGAACAAGTTGTGGATACTGTTCTGCAGAAAGCTAGCGTGACCGACAAATCGGTCTCTTACGAAGAAGCTGTCAAGCCGGTAGAAGCTCCACAAGCCGACTGATCGTTTTTGCGGTAAGAAGCACACACCATAAGCCAGCCTTCGTGCTGGCTTATGCGTATTCAAGACATAACTATTTGGGAGTGACTGCAGAGCATGTTCCGTAATTCCTATATTCAGCAGAACTCTGATATCCAGGCCGCAGGCGGCCTGGTCCCGATGGTTGTCGAGCAGTCTGCTCGTGGCGAGCGCGCCTATGACATCTACTCGCGCCTTCTCAAGGAGCGAGTGATTTTTCTGGTTGGTCCGGTAGAGGACTACATGGCCAACCTGATCTGTGCGCAACTGCTGTTCCTTGAAGCGGAAAACCCGGACAAGGACATCCATCTCTATATCAACTCCCCGGGCGGTTCGGTGACGGCGGGCATGTCGATCTATGACACCATGCAGTTCATCAAGCCAAACGTATCGACCACCTGTATCGGTCAGGCGTGCAGCATGGGCGCGTTTCTTCTGACGGCCGGTGCCCAGGGCAAGCGTTACTGCCTGCCGAACTCGCGTGTGATGATTCACCAGCCACTGGGCGGTTTCCAGGGCCAGGCTTCGGATATCGAAATCCATGCCAAGGAAATCCTCTTCATTCGTGAGCGTCTCAACACGCTGATGGCCAAGCATAGCGGGCGCACTCTTGAAGAAATCGAGCGCGATACCAACCGCGATAATTTCATGAGCGCTGAAGCCGCGCGTGAATACGGGTTGATCGATGAAGTGATCAACCAGCGCCCCGCTTAATAATAAGCAGCTCAAAATAGGGTTGGTCAGCTGGTCTGATCACCGGCGGGCTTGAAAAAGCCCGCAATAGCCTTCATCTTGTGTTGCAAGCCTATCGGATTTGGATCGAACGAATGACTGACACCCGCAACGGCGAGGACAACGGCAAGCTGCTCTATTGCTCCTTCTGTGGCAAAAGCCTGCATGTAGTACGCTAATTGATTGT
>NZ_JBIVCD010000023.1:22767-91685 GCF_044746425.1 Pseudomonas sp. NPDC086112
AGGCCGAAAGCAGCGCGCATAAATTGCCTTCGCCTAAAGAAATCAGCGGCATCCTTGATCAGTACGTGATTGGTCAGGAGCGTGCGAAAAAGGTTCTGGCCGTAGCGGTGTACAACCACTACAAGCGTTTGAACCAGCGTGACAAAAAGAATGACGACGTCGAACTCGGCAAAAGCAACATCTTGCTGATCGGCCCGACAGGCTCGGGTAAAACCCTGCTTGCCGAAACACTGGCCCGCTTGCTGAACGTTCCGTTCACCATCGCCGACGCAACCACCCTCACCGAGGCGGGTTATGTAGGTGAAGATGTCGAGAACATCATTCAGAAGCTGCTGCAGAAGTGCGATTACGATGTAGAAAAAGCCCAGATGGGTATCGTCTACATCGATGAGATCGACAAGATCTCACGTAAATCTGACAACCCGTCGATCACTCGGGACGTTTCCGGTGAAGGCGTGCAGCAGGCCCTGCTCAAGTTGATCGAAGGTACGGTCGCTTCCGTTCCACCTCAAGGTGGTCGCAAGCATCCGCAGCAGGAATTCCTTCAGGTCGACACCCGTAACATCCTGTTCATCTGCGGTGGTGCGTTCTCCGGTCTGGAAAAGGTTATTCAAAACCGTTCCACCAAGGGTGGCATTGGTTTCAACGCGGAAGTGCGCAGCAAGGAAGAAGGCAAGAAAGTCGGTGAGTCCCTGCGTGAAGTCGAGCCTGACGATCTGGTCAAGTTCGGTCTGATCCCGGAGTTCGTTGGTCGTCTGCCGGTACTTGCCACGCTGGACGAGCTTGATGAGGCTGCGTTGATGCAGATTCTCACCGAGCCGAAAAATGCTCTGACCAAGCAGTATGCCAAGCTGTTCGAGATGGAAGGCGTGGACCTGGAATTCCGGGCTGACGCGCTGAAATCGGTCGCCAAGCGTGCCCTGGAACGCAAAACCGGTGCCCGTGGTCTGCGTTCGATTCTCGAAGGTGTATTGCTCGACACTATGTATGAAATCCCCTCGCAATCCGAGGTGAGTAAAGTAGTGATCGATGAAAGCGTTATAGAAGGCAAGTCCAAGCCACTGTATATCTACGAAAACAGTGAGCCGGCTGCCAAGGCAGCGCCAGACGCCTGAGCGTCACACTGCTGAAATAAAGAAGGGGCCTTCGGGCCCCTTTGCTATTGTGGGCGCTGGCTTGTCGGATCGTCCAACCGCTGTGAAGGCAGCATGACATCCGACCTTTTTGGATGTGTCCGGGCCCACGCAGGCGCTACCGTAAGCGGCGATCTTTAAAGTGGTTTTTTTATCCGCTTGTTTTTTTTGAAAACAGCCCCCATCTTGGTTTCAAGCTTACTTCCATCTGTTTACGGCCTTATGGCCGCCGTAGAGGCGAAATCATGAAGACAACCATCGAATTGCCTCTCCTGCCATTGCGTGATGTCGTGGTTTATCCGCACATGGTTATCCCGCTGTTCGTGGGGCGCGAGAAATCCATCGAAGCCCTCGAGGCAGCGATGACGGGCGACAAGCAGATCCTTCTGCTGGCTCAGCGAAATCCTGCTGACGACGATCCCGGTGAAGAAGCACTTTATCGCGTAGGCACCATCGCTACCGTTCTGCAGCTGCTCAAGCTGCCTGACGGCACGGTCAAGGTTCTTGTCGAAGGCGAGCAGCGGGGCGCCGTGGAGCGCTTCAGCGAAGTCGACGGCCACTGCCGTGCCGAAGTTTCGCTGATCGACGAAGTCGACGCGCCTGAGCGCGAGTCGGAAGTGTTTGTCCGCAGCTTGCTGGCTCAATTCGAACAATATGTGCAGCTGGGCAAGAAAGTCCCCGCTGAAGTCCTGTCGTCGCTTAACAGCATCGACGAGCCAGGCCGCCTGGTTGACACCATGGCCGCGCACATGGCCCTGAAAATCGAGCAGAAGCAGGAAATCCTCGAAATCATCGATTTGTCGGCCCGGGTCGAGCACGTTCTGGCGTTGCTGGATGCCGAGATCGATCTGCTGCAAGTCGAAAAACGCATTCGCGGCCGCGTTAAAAAGCAAATGGAGCGCAGCCAGCGCGAGTACTACCTGAATGAGCAGATGAAGGCCATTCAGAAAGAACTGGGCGACAGCGACGAAGGCCACAACGAAATCGAAGAGCTGAAGAAGCGTATCGATGCCGCCGGCCTGCCGAAAGACGCGTTGGCCAAGGCTCAGGCCGAACTGAACAAGCTCAAGCAAATGTCGCCAATGTCCGCGGAAGCGACGGTGGTGCGTTCGTATATCGACTGGCTGGTTCAAGTGCCGTGGAAGGCCCAGAGCAAGGTGCGTCTGGACCTCGCTCGTGCCGAAGACATTCTCGACGCCGACCACTATGGTCTGGAAGAAGTCAAAGAGCGGATCCTCGAATACCTCGCCGTGCAGAAGCGCGTGAAGAAGATTCGTGGTCCGGTGCTGTGCCTGGTCGGTCCTCCCGGGGTGGGTAAAACCTCTCTGGCAGAGTCGATCGCTCACGCCACCAACCGCAAATTCGTGCGCATGGCCCTCGGTGGTGTGCGCGATGAGGCGGAAATTCGTGGTCATCGCCGGACTTATATCGGTTCGATGCCGGGAAGATTGATTCAAAAAATGACAAAGGTGGGCGTCCGCAACCCGCTGTTCCTGCTCGATGAAATCGACAAAATGGGCAGCGACATGCGTGGCGATCCGGCGTCGGCGTTGCTGGAAGTGCTCGACCCCGAGCAGAACCACAACTTCAACGATCACTATCTGGAGGTCGATTACGACCTGTCCGATGTGATGTTCCTGTGCACCTCCAACTCCATGAACATTCCGCCGGCGCTGCTGGACCGGATGGAAGTGATTCGTCTGCCGGGTTACACCGAAGACGAGAAGATCAACATCGCTGTCAAATACCTTTCGCCGAAGCAGATTACGGCCAACGGACTGAAGAAAGGCGAGCTGGAATTCGACGCCGAAGCGATCCGCGACATCATCCGCTACTACACCCGCGAAGCCGGTGTACGTGGGCTGGAGCGCCAGATTGCCAAGGTTTGCCGCAAGGCGGTCAAAGAGCATGCGATGGAAAAACGCTTCTCGGTGAAGGTCACTGCCGACATGCTCGAGCACTTCCTGGGCGTGCGTAAATTCCGCTACGGTCTGGCTGAGTCACAGGATCAGATCGGTCAGGTCACAGGCTTGGCGTGGACTCAGGTGGGGGGCGAATTGCTGACCATCGAAGCCGCGGTCGTTCCGGGTAAAGGCCAGTTGATCAAAACCGGTTCTCTGGGTGACGTGATGGTCGAATCGATCACCGCAGCCCTGACCGTTGTCCGCAGCCGTGCGAAGAGCCTGGGGATTCCTCTGGACTTCCACGAGAAGCGCGACACCCATATCCATATGCCTGAAGGGGCAACGCCGAAAGATGGCCCTAGCGCCGGTGTAGGCATGTGCACGGCCCTGGTGTCAGCATTGACTGGCATTCCTGTACGCGCAGATGTTGCCATGACCGGCGAAATCACCTTGCGTGGTCAGGTGTTGGCGATTGGTGGTTTGAAAGAAAAACTGCTGGCTGCTCACCGTGGTGGAATCAAGACGGTGATCATTCCTGAAGAGAACGTACGCGATCTGAAGGAAATTCCTGACAATATCAAGCAAGATCTACAGATTAAACCAGTTAAATGGATTGACGAGGTCCTGCAAATTGCGCTGCAATACGCGCCGGAGCCCTTGCCGGATGTGGTTCCGGAGATCGTTGCAAAGGATGAAAAACGCGAGACTGACTCTAAGGAAAGAATTAGCACGCATTAGTACGCATTTGCCTGGGGGGCTTGTTGACAGTTTTTTAGAGCCCTTGTTATAAAGCGGCTCTTAAGTGTCTGTAGGCCATTCAGCACTCGTTTTTTTGCTTTCACCAAAAAACTTAGAATCAAACTCAAATAGATATAAGGGGACTTAGAGTGAACAAGTCGGAACTGATTGATGCTATCGCTGCATCCGCTGATATCCCGAAAGCTGCTGCTGGCCGTGCGCTGGACGCTGTAATCGAATCCGTCACTGGCGCTCTCAAGGCTGGCGACTCTGTTGTTCTGGTTGGTTTCGGTACCTTCTCCGTAACCGATCGTCCAGCTCGCATTGGTCGTAACCCACAGACCGGTAAGACGCTGGAAATCGCTGCTGCCAAAAAGCCAGGTTTCAAAGCCGGTAAAGCACTGAAAGAAGCTGTCAACTAAGTTCGATTCAGGTTTTTGCCTATCCGGGTCGGGGTCATTCCTGACTTGGCAGCGGAGCGGTAGTTCAGTCGGTTAGAATACCGGCCTGTCACGCCGGGGGTCGCGGGTTCGAGTCCCGTCCGCTCCGCCAGTTACGAGAAGGCGCATCCTCGGATGCGCCTTTCTTCTATCCGGATTCTACCCACGCTCCACGGTTGCCTAATTTTGAAGTTCAACCGTTTCTGGGGGACGCATGCTGCAGAATATCAGGGACAATTCACAAGGCTGGATTGCCAAGACCATTATCGGGATCATCGTTGTACTGATGGCTTTCACCGGTATCGAGGCCATTTTCCAGGCGACGACCAACAGCCAGGATGCGGCCAAGGTCAATGGTGAAGAAATCAGTCAAAACGAGCTGAACCAGGCGGTCGATATGCAACGCCGTCAGCTCATGCAACAGCTTGGCAAGGATTTCGATGCTTCCTTGCTCGACGAAAAAATGCTGCGCGAATCGGCCCTCAAAGGCCTGATTGATCGCAAACTGCTGCTGCAAGGCGCAGAAAAATCGAAATTCGCTTTCTCCGAAGCGGCTTTGGATCAGGTGATCCTGCAAACGCCTGAATTCCAGGTGGAAGGCAAATTCAACGCCGATCGCTTCGATCAGGTGATCCGTCAACTGGGCTATAGCCGTCTGCAATTTCGCCAGATGCTGGCTCAGGAAATGCTGATCGGTCAGCTACGTGCTGGCTTGGCCGGTAGCGGCTTTGTCACCGATGCACAGGTTCTGGCCTTCGCCCGTCTGGAAAAACAGACCCGCGATTTCGCCACCTTGAACGTCAAGGCAGATCCTGCGGCGGTGAAACTGACTGACGACGAAGTCAAAGCCTACTACGACGAACACGCCAAGGAATTCATGACGCCGGATCAGGTGGTCATCGACTACCTCGAATTGAAGAAGGCGTCCTTCTTTGATCAGGTCAGCGTCAAGGACGAAGACTTGCAAGCGGCGTATCAGAAAGAAACCGCGAACCTGTCCGAGCAACGCCGGGCTGCGCATATTCTGGTCGAAGTGAACGATAAGGTGACCGAGGCGCAAGCCAAGGCCAAAATCGAAGAAGTGCAGGCGCGTCTGGCCAAAGGCGAGAAATTCGAGGCTCTGGCCAAGGAGTTCTCCCAGGATCCAGGCTCGGCGAACAACGGCGGTGACCTCGGTTATGCAGGTCCAGGCGTCTACGATCCAGCGTTTGAAAAAGCCCTGTATTCGTTGGCCAAGGATCAGGTTTCGGAGCCGGTTCGCACTGACTTCGGTTTCCACCTGATCAAGCTGCTGGGCGTTGAAGCCCCTGAAGTGCCGACGTTTGCCAGCCTGAAAGACAAGCTGACCCGCGAGCTGAAAACCCAGCAGGTCGAGCAGCGTTTCGTCGAGGCGACCAAACAATTGGAAGACTCGTCGTTCGAAGCCTCCGATCTGGCCCAGCCGGCACAAGACCTGAAGCTGACTGTCCACACGTCCGCGCCATTCGGCCGGGAAGGTG
Organism: Pseudomonas sp. NPDC086112; assembly: GCF_044746425.1. Classification (NCBI taxonomy): domain Bacteria; kingdom Pseudomonadati; phylum Pseudomonadota; class Gammaproteobacteria; order Pseudomonadales; family Pseudomonadaceae; genus Pseudomonas; species Pseudomonas sp. NPDC086112. Next base: position 28,482 of record NZ_JBIVCD010000023.1, read on the forward strand.
GCGAAGGAATTGCGGCCAACCGTGCCGTAGTGACCGCTGCGTTCAGTCCTGAAGTGCTGGATGAGGGTGCCAACAGCACCGCCATCGAGCTGGACCCGGAAACCGTGATCGTGCTGCGCGCCAAGGAACACCGCAAGCCTGAGCAACTGCCGCTGGAAAGCGTGGCTGCCAGCATCCGTGCGCAGCTGACCAAGGAGCATGCCAGTGCTGCCGCCAAGACCAAGGCTGATCAACTGATCGTCAGCCTGCGCGATGGCAAGACTGCACTGGACCAGGCGATCGATGGCCAGAACTGGAAAGTGACTCAAGCTGCGACGCGTGCTCAGGAAGGGGTCGACCCGACTGTGCTGCAAGCGCTGTTCCGCATGCCCAAGCCGGTTGCCAAAGACAAGCCGACCTTCAGCAGCGTGACCCTGGCCGATGGTAGCCTGGTGATCGTGCGTCTGAACGGCGTGAACGAAGCTGCGGCGCCGACCGAAGAAGAGAAGGTTCAATACCGTCGCTTCCTCGCCTCGCGCATTGGCCAGCAAGACTTCGCGGCTTACCGAAAACTGTTGGAAAGCGAGGCTGAGATCAAGCGTTTCTGATGCTTGACTGAGCTTTGCGCGACACAAAAACCCCGGCCGTAAGGCTGGGGTTTTTTATGGGTGAAACAAAAATGGCATGAGCTACCCGTCGCCTGCTTATTTACCGCGCGACTTTTTCCTGTCAGTAACAGTCAGTAGACTTGTAACTGTTTCAAGACACCAAACGGTGCGACGCTAAGCATCGATCTGTTGCACAATACGCCCCGAACCGTTTTCCTCAGGATGTTCAATGTTTAAATCAATTCCCATGCGTGTTGTCGGGCTGGCCTTGGTGCTGGCCGCCGCTGCCGGTTGTTCGTCGAAGAAAGCCGCCATCTACGAGCATGAGAACTTCGACGACTCCGGAACGTTCTCGCGCAATTACCCGGTGACCGATGCGCAAACCTGCGAGGCCGCCCGTCGGGCTTTGCTCAGCCAGGGTTACATCATCACCAGCGCCGATCCGAAGCTGGTCAGTGGACACAAGAGCTTCCAGCAGACTGGCGAGACCCACATGGAGATCAGCTTCAGCGTGGTCTGTGCCGATGACGGCAGCGAAGGGCATCACGCGACAATGTTCGCCAACGCCCTGCAGGACCGTTATGCGTTGAAGAAGACCAACAACTCCGCCAGCCTCGGTGTCGGTGTGTTGGGCTCGGTATCGATGCCGATCGGCTCGTCTGACGATTCGATGGTCAAGGTCGCCAGTGAAACCGTGTCCTCGGCCAAGTTCTACGAGCGTTTCTTTGCCTTGGTCGAGTTGTTCCTACCACCGGAGGCGAAGAAGGCGGCACACATTACCGAGAAGCCGAAGACTGATCTGGGTGTGCCCGAAGCCAAGGCTGCGCCGGCTCAGTTGGCGCCGACCTCGACCCCAGCGGCAGAACCTGCGCCTGCTCCAGCGCCGGCAGCCGAACCTGTACCCGCTGAAACCGCTCCAGCCAGTTCGGAGCCTGTTGTGCCACCTGCTGAAACGGCGCCGATTACCCCGGTGCAGAGCAGCGAGCCGACTTCGTCCACCGAAACAGTGGCTCCACCGGCGGATTCAAGCACCATGCCGGCACCGACCGAGCCAATTTCGGCCATGCCTGTCTCCGGCCAGTAATGGGCTGATGTTACGGGATCGGGTCAGACGACTCCGTCCCGCAACACCTTCCAAGTTTGATCCACATCAAGTCGAGCCGTATTCCCACCGCTCGTATCGAAAAAATCCTGTGATAAATTCCTGACCACCTGCTACGTTTTATTGATAGCGACGTAGTGTAATGCCCGCGTCATTTTTCTTTCATGCGGGCACTTTATGCTCAGGGCGCTGGTCATTTATTCAAGCGATTTTTTCAACAAGCGATGGGGGTTTAATAATGGACGATTATCAGGAAGAACTGCTCGAATACCAGGCGTTTGAACTGGACCCGCTGGAACCAGCCGAAGACGCTACCGAGCTTTAGGGGGAGCAGCGGGGAAACTTATTGAGAACGCCCCCTAACCTTACGCGGATTGGCGATGACTGCGGCGAAACTCGCCGGGGGTCTGGCCGTTCCAGCGTTTGAAAGCCCGTTGAAAGGCTTCGGCAGAGGCAAATCCCAGCAGGTAGGCGATTTCCCCGAACGCCAGTTCGGTGTCTCGGATGTAAGTCATGGCGAGGTCGCGGCGCGTGTCGTTGAGAATTGCACGAAATTGCGTGCCTTCCTCGGCGAGTTTGCGACGCAAGGTCCAGGTCGGCAGCTTCAGGCGTGCCGCCACTTCTTCCAGGTCGGGTTCCCGACCACCATTGAGCAACGGCCCCAGTAACTGAGTGATGCGTTCACGCAGGCTGCGGGTGCGTGTCAGTTGCTCCAGTTCCCGTTCACACAATTGCAGCAGGTGCCGCCAGGTACTGGGGCAGTGCTGCGGATTGCGCTGGGCGAGGCTGTCCAGGTTCAGGCGCAGTTGATTCTGTTCGGCGCCAAACTGAATCGGACAATCCCCCAACACGGCGTAGGCCTCGCGGTAATCCGGCGCTTCAAACTCGATCTCGATCCGTTCGGCGCGTAGCGGGGCAGGGCTTACGCTGGACAATTGCTGCAACCAGCCGGCGATGATCGAATCCACCACGAAGCGATTGTAGGCATTGTAGGGACTGATCGAATAGAACCGCAGCCAGGCGCCCTGGGCGTCTTCATGAAAGCTCGATTGGCCGCGATAGTTGGAGCCATACAGCGCTTCAAAGCGTATCAGGCAGCGCGCCGCTTCCCGCACGGTGGGGGCCTGGGCGGCGGTGACTCCGGCCAGGCCGGCCTGGCTCAGACGGCTGAGCTGGCCCATACGCAAACCCAGTGCCGGGTCGTCAGTCAGTTGAATGGCCCCGTGACCCAGGCGCATGTAGCGCGGGATCGAGAGGCGGGCGCCGGCCTCGGCCAGTCGTGCGGCGTCGAGGCCGTACTGTTCGAGCAGCGGTTGTGGGTCCAGGCCATGGCTGCGCACGGCGTCGGCCAGGCTATGGACGAAGCCCACCGACAAATCCCCGAGGCGCATCGGCTGCGGTTTCATCGGCTTACAGCCAGAGGTTCAGCAAACGCGCGCCCCGGGCATCGCCGTCGGCGAATTGTTGCCCGTTGCTGCTGAGGAAACTTTGACCGGCGCTGCCCTTGTCCCAGAACTGACCGCGCAGGAACACGCTCATGCCGGCGATGGTCTGGCTGCCGGACGGTTGGGCAATCAGCGTCAGCCGATGCCAGGCCTGACCTTCGCTGAGTTCGCCAGCCTTGAGACTGACAGAGCTAGGCGTGGACTGGCCTTTGTAGCCGCGCCACGGTTGGTCCCAAGACCCGCGCCCGACGACGAACGCCGGGACCGCCACCAGTTGCGCGCCTTGATCGTCGAGTTTGCGATAGTTTTCCGGATACCAACTGTCGCTGCCGATCAACACGCCCAAGCGTCCGGCCGGTGTGTCGACGACGTTGATCGTGTGTTCGGAATTGGCATCGACGGTGTCGTGACCAGCGAAAGTCGGGTGCATTTGCCGCTGCGGCTGGCCGATCGGCAAACCGTCGCGACCGAACACGACGCTGCTGTTGTACAGGGCACCGCGGCCAATCTTCAGGGTGCCATCGCTGACACTCGGCTCGGGCAACACGATGGAACCCGCCACCAGAGTGATGCGGAATTCTTTCGCCAAGCCGCCGAACAGCGCCTGGTAACTCTTGGCCATTTTCTTGGCTTTCATCCGCAAGTGCGCATCGTCGAGACGGCTACCGCCCTCGGCACTGATCAGGGCGCGGATGAACTGCAACGGGTTGCTCACCGCCAGCCAGTTCATCGCTTCCTTGAGCGTAGTGGCCTGGTACAACTCGTCTTTTTCGCCGCTGATCATCAGCCAGGTGCCGACATGTTCGGGCAGTACGACGATGGTCTTTTCATTCAGCAGGCCCTGATCCTGAGCCTTCTGCAAGTAAGCCGCGAGCTTGCGGTGCAGGCGTTCGGGGCTTTGATAATCGGTGGGGAACAGCTCGGGCTGGATACCCAGCAGATTGCCGCGATCGGCGGGGGTGCCCTGATCGACCGCAAGGCTGATACGCAAATCCGACAGGTAATGACCCACCGGACGGTCCGCGGCCCACATGGCGTAGGTCGTGAGGACGGCGATCAACGCCATGGAGAAGGTCAGGTACAAAAGTTTGCGCATGGGGAAACAGTCAACGGCCGTGTGCAGGGTTCGCGACTAGGGTAGGGCCCATCCCCGCGCTTGCCAAGGGGCGCTGCACATTTGGATCAATAAGTTGTCAGTTACGGTCATTGAGTGACAGCGGTGCGACTCTTAGTCTGTCGAACATGACTGACGGGGCCGAAGAGCTCCTGCATTTTTTCCGTGATCGCTCGTTGTGGAGTTACCGATGGCCGCCGCTCATTACCCGCACCTGTTGGCCCCGCTGGACCTGGGTTTTACCACGTTGCGCAACCGCACCCTGATGGGCTCGATGCACACGGGGCTTGAGGAAAAGCCCGGCGGTTTCGAGCGCATGGCCGCGTACTTCGCCGAGCGTGCCCGTGGTGGCGTTGGCCTGATGGTCACCGGCGGTATCGGCCCGAATGATGAGGGCGGGGTTTATTCCGGCGCGGCCAAGCTGACCACCGAGGAAGAAGCACTCAAACACCTGATCGTCACCCGAGCAGTGCACGAGGCGGGCGGCAAGATCTGCATGCAGATTCTTCATGCCGGGCGTTATGCCTACAGCCCGAAACAAGTGGCCCCGAGCGCGATTCAGGCGCCGATCAACCCGTTCAAGCCTAAAGAGCTGGACGAAGAAGGCATCGAGAAGCAGATCAGCGATTTCGTCACCTGCTCGACCCTGGCGCAAAAAGCCGAGTACGACGGCGTCGAGATCATGGGCTCCGAAGGTTATTTCATTAACCAGTTTCTCGCGGCCCACACCAACCATCGCACTGACCGCTGGGGCGGTGCTTACGAAAACCGCATGCGCCTGCCGGTGGAAATCGTCCGCCGGGTGCGCGAAGCGGTCGGCCCGAACTTCATCATTATCTTCCGCCTGTCGATGCTCGATCTGGTGGAAGGCGGCAGCAGCTGGGAAGAGATCGTGCAATTGGCCAAGGCCATCGAGCAGGCCGGTGCGACGATCATCAACACTGGCATCGGCTGGCACGAAGCGCGGATTCCGACCATCGCCACCAAGGTGCCACGTGCGGCGTTCAGCAAAGTCACGGCCAAGCTGCGTGGCTCGGTCAGTATTCCGCTGATCACCACTAACCGCATCAACACCCCGGAAGTCGCCGAGCAGATTCTGGCCGAAGGCGATGCCGACATGGTGTCCATGGCGCGGCCGTTCCTCGCCGATCCGGATTTCGTCAACAAGGCTGCGGCCGGTCGTGGCGATGAAATCAACACCTGCATCGGTTGCAATCAGGCGTGCCTGGATCACACCTTTGGCGGCAAGTTGACCAGTTGCCTGGTGAACCCACGGGCCTGCCATGAAACCGAACTCAATTACCTGCCGGTGCAGCAGATCAAGAAAATTGCTGTGGTCGGCGCAGGCCCTGCGGGACTGTCTGTCGCGACCGTGGCTGCTGAACGTGGTCATCAGGTGACGTTGTTCGATTCGGCCAGCGAAATCGGCGGCCAGTTCAACATTGCCAAGCGCGTGCCGGGCAAAGAAGAGTTCTTCGAAACCCTGCGCTACTTCAACCGCAAATTGCAGACCACCCACGTCGAACTGTGCCTGAACACCCGTGTGGACGTGGCGCAGCTGGTTGAGGGCGGTTACGACGAAATCATCCTGGCGACCGGCATTGCGCCACGGGTGCCGGCGATACCGGGCGTCGAGCATGCCAAGGTGCTGAGCTACCTGGACGTGATCCTCGAGCGCAAACCGGTGGGCAAGCGCGTCGCGGTGATCGGCGCCGGCGGTATCGGTTTCGACGTGTCGGAATTCCTCGTTCACAAGGGTGTGGCCACCAGTCAGGACCGCGAAGCGTTCTGGAAGGAGTGGGGCATCGATACACACCTGGAAGCGCGCGGCGGCGTTGCGGGTATCAAGGCTGAGCCCCATGCGCCGGCCCGTGAAGTGTTCCTGCTGCAACGCAAGACATCCAAGGTCGGCGATGGCCTGGGCAAGACCACCGGCTGGATTCACCGCACGGGTCTCAAGAACAAGCAGGTGCAGATGCTCAACAGCGTCGAGTACCTGAAGATCGACGATGAAGGCCTGCACATCCGTATCGGTGAAAGCGGCGAACCGCAGGTGCTGCCGGTGGACAACATCGTGATCTGCGCCGGACAGGATCCGTTGCGTGAGTTGCAGGACGGTTTGCTCGCGGCCGGGCAGAACGTGCATTTGATCGGCGGCGCGGACGTGGCGGCGGAGCTGGATGCCAAGCGCGCGATCAACCAGGGTTCGCGGTTGGCGGCTGAGTTGTAATGGAGTAGGCAGGCTTAGCTTGCCAATAGCCTTCGCGGGCAAGCCTCGCTCCTACAGGGTTTCGAGTTAAAGCACCATTGGGTGAGCAACCTGAAACCTGTAGGAGCGAGGCTTGCCCGCGAAGGCGTCCTGTCTGCTGCTAAGATATGGGCTCTTTACCCCGAGCCGGCATCAATGCTTTCCCCACCAACAGACTGGCTACCCCAAGCCCCCCTCGACCCCCTTCACCTCGACTGGCTCACCACCGCCGGCATCGACGTCGCGATCCTTCGTCTGAACCAGATCGACCCGCTGATCAGCGGTAACAAGTGGTTCAAACTCATCGAACATCTCAAAGCCGCTGACCAGAATGGCGCCCAAGGCATCATCAGCCTGGGCGGTGCCCATTCCAACCATCTCCATGCATTGGCCGCTGCAGGCAAACGCTTTGGTTTCACCACGGTCGGACTGCTGCGTGGGCATCCGCAAGACACTCCGACGGTAAAGGACTTGCAGGCATTCGGCATGCACTTGCACTGGTTGGGTTATGGCGGTTATCGCGCGCGACATGAACCGGGCTTCTGGCAGCCATGGCGCGAGCAATACCCCGAACTACATCCAGTGCCGGAAGGTGGCGGCGGCTTGCTTGGAGCGAAGGGCTGCATGCGGCTGAAGGAGATGGCTTGCGAGCAACTGAGTGCTTTGGGGTGGAGCAATTATGATGGCTGGTGGCTGGCCTGCGGAACGGGCACCACCCTGGCCGGTCTGGTTCTGGCCGAGGCGGGCGAACATCCGGTGTATGGCGCGCTGGCGGTGCCTGACGACCATGGCGTGGCGCAGCAGGTCGACATGATTGTGCAGGACGCCGGACTGATCGATCCCGCCTATGAACTGCTGGACGCCAGCCGTGGCGGTTTTGCCAAAGTCGATCCGCCGTTGCTTGCGTTCATCGAGCAGACCGAACAGGCCAGTGGCATTCCTCTCGAACCGCTGTACACCGGCAAAGCGCTGCTGGCGCTCAAGCAGCAAGTCGAGGCGGGTAAATTTGCCCGGGGAACGCGACTGATCTTCGTCCATACCGGCGGCTTGCAGGGCCGCCGGGGGTTCAGTTCACGGCGAGAGGGCTAAATCCTGTAGGAGCGAGGCTTGCCCGCGAAGAATGCACCGCGGCTTTTCAGGTATCACGCGTCATCGTTCTTCGCGGGCAAGCCTCGCTCCTACAGGTTTTGTGTCTTGATTTACCACCCCGAACTCAACCTCGCTTGGGCATCATCCGCAGCAGGGTGTTATCGCGCACCACATAGTGGTGGTAAAGCCCGGCCACGGCGTGCAGTCCGATCAGCCAATAGCCGATCGTCCCGCCGAGCACATGCCAGCCCTCAAGCTGCTTGGCCAGCGGTTTGTTTTCTTCGATCAGCAACGGCAGATCAATGCCATAGAACATCACCTGATGCCCCTCGGCGCTGGTAATCAGCCAGCCCAGAATCGGCATGGTGATCATGAAAATATACAGCGCCCAATGCATCAGTTTGGCGAGCAGGGTCTGCCAGCGTGGCGAGGCGGGGAAGATCTGCGGCGCCGGCCCCAGGCTGCGGGCGAACAGCCGCAACCAGACCAGCACGAACACCGTCAGGCCGAGCATGAAGTGGGCTTCCTTGATCAGCGTCCGGCCGCCACTGCCTTTGGGGAATATCCCGCGCAATTCGATGCAGGCGTAAACCACTAATAGCAGAACCAGCATCAACCAGTGCAGCGCGATCGATACGGTACTGTAGCGTGATTCGGAATTCTTCCAGGGCATACGGTGTTTCCTCACAGGTCTGGTCTGAAGTCACCGTTCTTGTTCGACGGCGTGGGTTAACTGTAATCCTGTTTGAGGGATTTACCTGAGACCAATGGGCTGTTCAATGCTCTGAATCAAGTAATCGACCACAAAAAAGCGTCAGTTCCGTTAAAGGAACTGACGCTTTTTTGTGGGGAGAGGGATGCAATCAGTTGGTTTGCGGCATCTCGCCCTTGGCCAGGCGCTTGTTGATGTCGGCGATCACCTCGGGCAAGTCGGTGAGGGTGTCGATCATGTAGTGCGGCCGCGAGCCTTCGAACATGGCGTGAATGCGCTTGCGTTCGCTGGCCAGTTTATCGCTGCTCAGGGCGCGATAGCCTTCGTAGTCCAGACCCAGCGCGTTGCCGGAGCAAATCAACGCCACGGTCCACATGCCGGCGCGGCGACCTTCGAGAATGCCCGGCACCGTGTCGTCGATCTTCACGCAGGCCGCGACGTCGTCGATGCCCAGGGCAATCACGTTGGCCAGTGCCTGAGCCGGCCATGGGCGTCCGTTGGGCACTTCGTCGGTGGCGACCACGTGATCGGCGACGTAGCCGTTAGTGGCGGCCAGTTCGACGACTTTGTCCATGACCTGTTTCGGGTAGCCGGAGCAGGAGCCGATCTTGATCCCTTGTTGGCGCAGGTTGGCGATGGTGTTCAGGGCGCCCGGAATCAGGGCCGAGTGTTCGGCGATTTTTTCGATCTGCAGCGGCATGAAGCGTTTGTAAATGGCAGTGACGTCATCGTCGGTCGGTGTGCGACCAAACACGTTGCGGTAACGCTCGGCGACTTGCGGCTGATCGCACAGGGTACGAATGTGATCCCATTTGCCCATGCCCATCGGTCCGCGGGCCTCTTCGATGGAAACCTGGACGTCGAACTCGGCGAAGGCTTCGACAAAAATCTGCGTCGGGGCGAAAGAGCCGAAGTCGACCACGGTGCCGGCCCAGTCGAGGATGGCGGCTTGGAGTTTGGTTGGGTTGCTGTAGTTCATGTGAGGTGTCCCTTGTAGGAGCGAGGCTTGCCCGCGAAGAACGATAATTCGGTTTAACTGACGGACCGTGTCGTCTGCATTCGCGGGCAAGCCTCGCTCCTACAGGGACGGCGGTGTCTGTTAATTCAGATGTCGATGACTTCCATCTCGCGCAGCACCTCGGCGACCGCCGCCACCGCGGCGTGCATGTCGGCCTGGTTGACGTGGCCGATGCAGCCGACGCGGAAGGTTTCGACCTGGGTCAGTTTGCCGGGGTAGAGGATGAAACCCTTGGCCTTGACCCGTTCGTAGAATTCCTTGAACTGATAGCGCGGGTCTTTCGGCGCGTGGAAGGTGACGATGATCGGCGCCTGGATCGCGGCGGGCAGGAAGCTGCGCAGCCCCAGTTGGGCCATGTCATCGAGCAGCACCTGGCAATTATTGGCATAGCGCTGATGCCGTGCGGGCAAGCCACCTTCTTCGTTGTATTGCAGCAGCGCTTCGTGCAGCGCCGCGACCACGTGGGTCGGCGGGGTGAAGCGCCATTGGCCGGTCTTGGCCATGTAGGTGTGCTGGTCGAACAAGTCCATTGCCAGTGAGTGCGAATTGCCGGCGGCATTGGCCAGCGCTTCTTTTCGCGCAAAAACGAAGCCCATCCCTGGCACACCTTCCAGGCATTTGCCCGAGGCGGCGATCAGCGCATCGAACGGCACATCTTGGGCGTCGATCGGCAGGGCGCCAAACGAACTCATGGCGTCGATGATCAGGCGTTTGCCGTGTTCCTCGATAACGTGGGCGATTTCAGCCAGCGGGTTGAGGATACCGGTGCTGGTTTCGCAGTGAATCAGCGCGACGTGGGTGATGCTGGCATCGGCCCGCAGCAGGCGGTCGACGTCGACGGCGGTGGTCGGTTCGTCTTCGGCGGTTTCGAAGGTGCTGAACGGGCGGCCGAGCACTTCGCAGATCTTCGCCAGACGCTTGCCGTAGGCGCCATTGATCAGCACCAGAACTTTACCGTTGCGAGGCACCAATGTGCCGATGGCTGCCTCGACCGCGAACGTGCCGCTGCCTTGCAACGGCACGCAGTGATGGCTGTCGTCGCCGTTGATGATTGTCAGCAGTTGTTCGCAGAGGCTGGCGGTCAGTTGGTTGAAGCGGTCATCCCATGAGCCCCAGTCGACCATCATTGCCCGACGGGTGCGGCTCGATGTGGTCAATGGGCCGGGGGTGAGCAGGATGGGCTCGGCAGTACTCATTCTTGTGTCCTCGCAAAAGCTCAGTGGGATGAAGCTACGGGACATAAATTGCAATTCGGTGAGCTATCAATCAAATTGTTTATTGTTATGCCAGCCATCAGTGAGAGTTATTCATGAATCTGTTTCAGCTGCGTGCCTTCGACGCTGTGGCTCGGGAAGGCAGCTTCACCCGCGCCGCCGAGCGCCTGTTTATCAGCCAACCGGCGGTCACCGGGCACATCAAGGCGTTGGAGGAGCACTACCAGATCACCTTGTTGCGACGTACCGCGCGGCGCGTCGAGCTGACGGAAGAGGGCACCAAACTGGCAGCAATCACCCGGGCGATGTTTGGCTTGGCCGAAGAAGCGCAGGTGATGCTGGAGGCCAACCGGCAGCTGCTGACCGGGCGCCTGGAAGTGGCGGCGGACGGGCCGCACATGGTCATGCCGATGCTCGCCAGTTTGCGTGCGCGTTATCCGGGGATCACCGTGAACCTGCGGTTGGGCAATGCTCAGGAAACATTGGCGGCGTTGTTGTCGGAGCATGCCGACGTGGCGGTGCTGACCGAGGTCGAGCCGCGCAAGGGGCTGCACCTGCAAGCGTTGAGCGAGTCGAGGATTTGTGCGTTGGTGCCTGCTGGACATCCGTGGGCGCAGCAGTCGAAAGGGGTGCAGCTCAAGGAGCTGGACCAGGTGATCATGGTCTTGCGTGAACCGAGTTCGATTACCCGACGCACGTTCGACGAGGCATGCGCTCAGGCCAGGGTCAATCCACGGGTGTTACTGGAGTTGGACAGTCGCGAGGCAGTGACCGAGGCCGTGGCCGCAGAATTGGGCGTGGGCGTGGTGTCGTCGGTGGAAGTCAGCCATGACCCGCGGGTGGCGGCGGTGCCGATTATTGGCGAGGGTCTGGTCAATCGGCACATGATCGGGTGCATGGAGCGGCGGCGGGATTTGCGCTTGATCCAGGCGTTTTTTGGGTTGGCGCCTGGCAGATAAACCGAGGTGCGGCCTTCGCGAGCAAGCCCGCTCCCACATTTGATCTTCAGCAGACACAAATTGTGTGTACGACAGAGATCCACTGTGGGAGCGGGCTTGCCCGCGAAGAGGCCGGACCTGCCTACACCAGACTCCCGGTGCGCCGACAAAACTCAAGGGGCGAGATCCGGGCGGTTGACCAGCCAATCGAGTAGCAGACGGCCATCGCGGCGTGGCTCGGAAGCAGGCCGGGAAGACTTTGGATGGCCCATGCCGGCACACAGCACTGGCCGGTCCGGATCGCTGTCGAGAAAACTGATCAGCACGTCGGAGCCGGCCGTGGGCAGCCTGGCCGGATCGATCCGACTGTCCGGCGCCGCGAGGGCGATCGGTAGCCAGAGACCGACGGATTCATCCGCCTCGAACGCCGGCGTCGGCCATAACCTGACCTGTATCCGGCCTTGATCATCGAGTGCCGCCGGTTGCCCGGCGGGGCCGAGTACCCGGGCGATCTGATAGCCCGGGATGCTCGGCTTGATCTGTTTAAGCGCCGGCCTGAAGACCGTTGACCAGGGAATGGCCGTGAACTGATTGCTATAGCGCCGGGCACTGCCGGGCTGATCCTCGGCGAGAATCGAGGGCTGCTGCCCCTGGTGCCGGATATCGGTGAGCAGCCACTGATCGTTGAAACTCGAGAGCGGATGCTGCGCCACTTGCAGGATCCGTCCACTGCGCAGTTCGCTCTGGTTGCTTTGGCCGTGGATCTGCCGTTGCGGGCAACGCAGGCGTTCCAGCCGTCGGCGGCTGAGCTGGTCGTGATGAAGCTGTGCAGGTGCAGGGCGTGCCGTGACCGGGCCCGTTCTGGCGAGCATATGATTAGCCGCTCCATCGCCGACCACCGGCGCGCCGCGGTTTCTGGCTTCCCATCGTGCCGGGGCGGGGACCGGCTCATGGCGCTGGAACAGTTCGCTGATGACCGGCAAGACGGAGTCGTTGAATACGTCGTCCTGGAACGGCATCAACAGTGGCTCCTGGGGGAAACTCAAGCTGTCATCGGCCAGCACCAGTACGTGTCCATCGGGCTGATGTTCGAAGTGATAGTGGATGCCTTCTTCCTCACACAGCCGCTGCAGGAAGGCCAGATCGCTCTCATCGTACTGAATGCAAAAAGGCCGGGGCGGGTAGCCGCCGTTTGCCAGTTCGAAACGATAACTGTGCTCGGGCAACTGATGCTCCTCCAGCAACTGGCGCACGATCGCGGGGACGCTGAGACGATGAAACACTCGACGCAAACTGTGTCGATCCAAGTGTTGCAGATGGGGCGTCAGCACCAGGGAATAGCCGACCCGGTGCGGGCCGCGATGTTCGCGACTGATGCTGTGGATCACGCCGTGAATGCCCTGGTCATCCGCCAGCCGCAAAAACGCCGGTTGTTGTAACCATTGGTCGAGGTGCATCGCCGGAGCGAGGCCGATCACGTCGATGTCGAATCGATAGGGCTGGTTGAGACCTTCACGGCCGCTGAACTGCAACACCTGCAGACTCAAACCGCCGTCGAGCAGTGTCAGGGTAAAGGGGCTTTCCTTGTCGTTGTGCATCGAACGCGCTTCTGCCAGGGAGGATGGGCGCAGAGGGTACGAAACCACAGCCCTGAAGCGTCACCGCAAATCGACTTTTCAGAATCGCCCTACAAACACTGATGAAGATGTCGATTCGTCACGGGGTGAAGATCTTGGAATTTTTGGTCGATTGGCGTCTTTAGGCCGTATAAACTTGCGCAACGCGTCGGCCAATAGATGTCTCGGCGCCACAGATCAAGAGAGTGAGTAATGGGCGCACAGTGGAAGGTTAAACACAAAGAAGCGGCAGCCAACGCCAAAGGCAAGATCTTCGGCAAACTGGTGAAAGAAATCACCATCGCTGCCCGCAACGGTGCCGATACCACCACCAACGCACACCTGCGTCTGGTGGTCGAACAGGCGAAAAAAGCCTCGATGCCCCGCGAAACCCTGGAACGCGCGATCAAGAAAGGCTCCGGCCAGCTCGGCGAAACCGTGCAATACCATCGCGTGACGTATGAAGGGTTCGCACCGCATCAGGTGCCGCTGATCGTTGAATGCGTGACTGACAACATCAACCGCACCGTCGCTGAAATCCGCGTCGCGTTCCGTAAGGGCCAGTTGGGCGCTTCCGGTTCGGTGGCCTGGGACTTCAACCACGTCGGCATGATCGAGGCGTCCCCGGACAGCCCTGACGCCGACCCGGAAATGGCTGCGATCGAAGCCGGTGCCCAGGATTTCGAGCCGGGTGAAGACGGCGCGACGCTGTTCCTGACCGAACCTGCAGACCTGGATGCGGTACAGAAAGCGCTGCCGGAGCAGGGTTTCACCGTGTTGTCGGCCAAGTTGGGCTACCAGCCGAAGAACCCGGTCAGTGGTTTGAGCGATGAGCAGATGGCAGAAGTCGAAGCGTTCCTCGAAGGCCTCGATAACCATGATGATGTGCAGGATATGTTTGTCGGGTTGGCGGGTTAAGTCTGTGTGTCATTGACGGCTTTTGTTGCCTGGCAGGCCGTCTTCGCGAGCAAGCCCGCTCCCACTTCGATCTGTGGCGTTCACAAATCCTATGTGGGAGCGAGCCTGCTCGCGAATGACCGCGCAGCGGTCACCGTCCATTCAACTCCCGCACAACCTCGCTGAACCCCGGCCGCGCCAGCACATCCGGCTGACAGCAACGCTGCTGTAGACCCTCTAACGCGATCCGCTGTTCATCACTCAACCCCGAGTCGATGCGCTCCAGCAATTCCCCCAGCAGCACCCCGAACGCCCGCACTTCGATCCGTTGCAGCGCGCGGCTTTCAAGGTTGTCCGAAGTGGCATGGAAAGACGCCGCGCCAAAGTCGCCCAACAGGCAATCGCCATGCTCGTTCCACATGATGTTGTGACCATAGAGGTCGCCGTGGGTGATGCCTTGGCGGTGCAAATGTTCAGCCACTGAAGCAATGCCACTGGCGATGCGCAGTGCCGCGCCAGCGCTGAACCGGGTGTCGTCGGTGTAGACGTCGCGGGTGCAGGACGCCAGGCTCGGCAGCCCGGCCAGGTTGCGATAACTCGGATCGATCAGTTGCATCACCAGCCCGGCCTGCGCTTGCGGATGGCCGACGATTCGCCCTTCGACCCGGATCAGATTGGGGTGGATGCCGGCGGTGATGCAGGCGTTCATTTCGTGCAACGGCGAGCCATCGCTGGTCATTTCTCCTTTGTAGAGCTTTACCGCGACCTGTTTCGTCTGTTCCCACAACGCCTGATGGATAACCCCCGACGCGCCTTCGCCGAGTTTTTTCTCCAGGTTCAGTTGGGACCAGGGAATGCTCGCCGTGGCTTCAAGCGCAGCCGCGTCGGCTTCGGTTTCCAGCGGGTTACCGGCGTACGCCAGCCAGGTCAGGCTCGGCAGGGTCAGCAGCCACTCGGGAAGCTCGGTGAGCTGATTGGCGGCGATGCGGATCAGCTCGAGTCGATGGCAATGACTCAGGCTTTCGGGGAGACGCTGTAACCGGTTGCCGGCGAGCATGAGCTTTTGCAGATGCGGGCATTCACCCAGTTCGGTCGGCAGTTCCGTGAGGCGGTTGTCAGTCAGGATCAGCCAGCGCAACAGCGGCGGCAGGGCGGCGCCCGGCACGTTTTCGATGGCGTTGGCCTTGAAGCCGATCATCGTCAGCGCGGTGCACTGGCCAAGGCAAGCGGGCAGTTCGGTGAACTGATTGTCCGAGCAGAACAGCACGCGTAAACGGGTCAGGCGGTGCAGGTCGTCTGGCAGGCTGCGCAAGGCGTTGCCGCTGAGGTTGAGCACTTCCAGCGAGTCCGCCAGGTCGAAGATTTCCCGGGGGAACTCGGTCAGTCCGCAGGACAGATCCAGACGGGTGATGCCCGACAGTTGGCCGGCGCGCAGTTGGGCGAGGGTATCCATGGGCAGGTTCGCTATTGATCAGGAGGAGGGCGTGGGGGCCTGGAAATGGGCGACATGATAGCGGGAAAGTTGTGGTGCTTGTCAGGCCGCCTTCGCGGGCAAGCCTCGCTCCTACAAGAGATCGAGGTACAACACAAAACCGTTGTAGGAGCGAGGCTTGCCCGCGAAGAGGCCGGTCGCCCAACACAAGAGTCTTGATCAAACCTCTTCCTTGACCTCCACCAACTGCCCCAACCGGCTGCGCGTACGCGCCAGGTCGATAGCATCGCCACCCAGGCTTTCGCGCAATGACTGGTGACCGAGCAGGATCAGGTGCTTGTCCTGGTCGTACAAGACGTCGATCAGGTTGATGAAACGCTGTTGGGCGGCGATTGAACAGTCGGCGAGGCTGGGCAGTTTGTCGATGATCCAGCGGTCGAACCGTCGGCACAGTTCCAGGTAGTCCATGACCGCGGTGGGGTGTTCGCACAGGTCGGCGAAGGTGAAGCCGACGCTTCGCCCTTCACAGTATCGGGCTTGCAGGTGCCGTGTCCCGACGGGCAGCTGGATGGCCGGTGCGTCGTGTTCGAGCAGCTGCAACACTTGACGCTGGGCCACCGTGGCCGGCCAGACGTACCGGCCCTGGGTGAACAACTGCTGTGCGTGGGTGCGCGCCTGACTGCGGTAATCATGCGGGCCGCCGACTTCCATCACCTGCATGCGCGTGTTGACCAGATCGATCACCGGTTTGAAACGGGCGTGGTAGAGCGGGTTGGGTAGCAAACCTTCCGGCGGATAGTTGGAGGTCACCAGCAGCACAATCCCCCGGCGAAACAGCGCCTTGAACAGCCGCGTGATGAGCATCGCATCGCCGATGTCATGCACGTGGAATTCATCGAAACACAGCACCCGGCAGTCTTGCAGCAGTTCGTCGAGGGTGACCGCCAGCGCATCGGGCTGATCGCAATGGATGAACATGCCTTGGTGCAGTTGCGCAAAAAACTCATGGAAGTGCAGGCGTTGTTTTTCCGCGATGGGGATGGCCTGGAAAAAACCGTCGAGCAACCAGCTCTTGCCGCGCCCGACTGCACCAAAGAGGTAAAGACCGGGGAGTGTCGGCGCTGATGTGCCCAGCAGCGCCGAAGCGTGCTGCGCCATGCAGTCGATCACTCGTTGCTGGCTATGGCTGAGGGTGTAGCCCTGGTTATGGGCCTTGCGGTGGAAGTAGTCGTGGATCACCCGGCCCTGCGTACTGCCACTGGCCGGCGTCGCAGATGCCTTGCCGAAGAAACGGCGTAGCGCGGGCCAGCGTGGTGTGAGTCGCGGACGGTTGGGTGGTCGAATGGCCACTGTGAAGTCACCCCGTAGTCTTCAGGCCGCTCCCAAGCTGCGGCGGCGTAGTTTAACCAAATGGGGAATTTGCCTTCCACTGGTGTTGGTGAAGCTACTGTGGTGAGAGAGCTTTTGTGGCGAGGGAGCTTGCTCCCGTTGGACTGCGCAGCAGTTCCTTTTTTGGGGCCGCTTCGCAGCCCAACGGGAGCAAGCTCCCTCGCCACATGGATCTTTTGATCTTCGAGGTTAGCGCTCGATACTGCGATTCCACCGGGCATTCCACGCCGGGCGCTGTTCGTTGACCTGATCCCAGTCGATGGCGATCGCGGTCGTCAGATACTGCTTCATCGCCTCGACCTGACCGCGGGTCTTGTCGGTGGTTGGCGTATTCGGGTTGGACGGAATCTGATCGCCGTCTTCAAGCGCGGCGGCTTGCGCTTCGGGCGTCAGCAGGAAGGCCGCGAGTTTCTGCGCCAGTTCCGGTTGGGTATTGTTGGCGATGGCGCATTCGGCGACGTTGAGCACCACGGAGCCTTCCTTGGGCTGTGCATATTCCACCGGCATGCCCTTGAGTTTCAGCGCGGTGACCTGGGTCGGGGTCAGCGGGAACAGCGCCGCTTCGTCGGTCTGGAGCATTTCGGAGATCTTCGCCGAACTCGGAATGTACTCCAGCACGTTACGCCCGACGGTGTTCGGCCATGCCTTGAACCCCGGTTCGACGTCGGTTTCGCTGCCGCCCTGAATCCGGTTGAACATCAGAAAACCGTGCAGGCCGAAGGTCGAAGATGCCATCGACTGAAACACCAGTTTGTCCTTGAAGCGCGGGTCGGCCATGTCCATCCATGAGGTCGGTGCGCTCCAGCCTTTTTCCTTGAACAGCCGCGTGTTGTACGCCAGCCCGGTGACCCCAAGGCTGACCGCCACGGCTTGATCCTTGATGCGGCCTTTGGCCGGAATCTGCGCCAGGGGCGGGCTGTCTTCGAGTTTGTCGCACAAGCCCATGGCGATAGCGCGGTACATGATGCCGTCGTCGAGGAACATCACGTGCATCTGCGGGTTGCCTTTGCTGGCCTGGACCTTGGCCAGAATATCGGCGGAGGTTCCCGGCACGATCACCACTTTGACGTTATTGGCTTTCTCGAAAGCCGGCAGCACCTTGTCGGCGTAGAGCCGCTCCATGGTTCCGCCGTTCATGCCCAGGTAAAGCGTCGGTTCGGCCTGGGCCTGGTTGACCGTGAGCATGGCGCCCAAGCAAGAGAAACCGAGCAGTGCACTGCGTTTGAAATGATTCATGGCGCGACCTTCCTCTATCAAGCAACGGAGATGGAGTGAAACCGGGTGATGGAAAACGCATCCAGCGACGTCTTTGACGCGCCGCTACAGATGATCTCGGTGAGCGCCTGGCCCACCGCAGGCCCGATCTGAAAGCCTGCGCCGGCAAAGCCGAACGCGTGCAACAGACCGGGTTGGGTGCTGCTGTGGCCGATCACCGGTTGGCGATCGGGCAAATAACCTTCGGTGCCGCTCCAGGTGCGAATCGCCTGGGCGCCTTCGAGAAACGGGTAGAGTTCGACGGCCTGGCGCAAGATCTCGATGACGGCGTTCTGACCAGGCCGGGCGCGGGCGTCATCGAGGGCAAAGCCCTGGCCGCCGCCCAACACACAATTGCCGCGAGCGACCTGACGGGCATAGATGCCGCCACCCTCGACGCCGGTGCTGGCATTCATCACCAGCGGCAAGGGTTCGGTGACCAGCATCGCCGGGTGACCGGCATGCATTGGCACCGCTTCGCCGAATTGCGCGGCGAGGTTTCCGGCCCAGGCACCGGCGCAATTCAGCAGCCAGGGGGCGTGCAGCTCGAGGCCGGATTGAGTGCTGACGTGAAAGCGCTGACCGTCATGCTCCACCGCCGTCACTGCGCATTGTTCATGGATTTGCGCACCGTGCCGACGCGCCGCCTGCGCGAAGGCCGGAGACACCAGTCGCGGGTTGGCGTGGCCGTCGTCCGGGCACAACGAAGCACCGACCGCGACCTCGCCGACCCACGGAAACCGTGCGCGCAACTGATTGCGGTCGAGTACCTGCAAATCGAGGCCGAACCCCTGGCTGCTGGCGGCGTAATCCTGCAAGGCGTGCAAGTCATTGATACTGCGGGCGAGCTTCAGGTGACCGCTGCGCTGATACTCGCCGTTGATGCCGATCAACTGCGGCAGTTGCCCCCAGATCTCGTGAGCCCGTTGCGACAGCGGCAATTGCGACAGCGGCCGGCCCTGACGACGCACGCCGCCGTAGTTCACACCGCTGGAGTGCGAACCGCAAAAGTCCCGCTCCAGCAATGCGACGCGACGGCCGGCCTTGCTCAAGAACAGGGCGGCGGAGGCCCCGACAATGCCGCCACCAATAATGATTGCATCGACCTCGATCATGGCTCGACCTCCAGACCGAACGGCAAGGGTTTGATCGGCGCCTGAGCTCGCAACCGGCCGATGTCGGACAGGTTGCGCTGGCTTTCGCAGGCGATGATTTCCGCTGCGGCGGCGCCACACATCCGTCCTTGGCAGCGCCCCATGCCGACCCGGCAATGGGCCTTGACCCGATTGATCTCCCAATGGCCGTCGCGCACCACCTGACGGATGTCGCCGGCGCGCACTTCTTCGCAGCGGCAAATCATCAGTTCATCCGCGGCGTCGGTGGCCCAGCTTTCGGGAAAGATAAAGGCGCGCTCCAGGCCTTGGCGGAATCTGACGATAGTGTTCAGCGACTGTTCCAGCTGGGTGGCACGTTGCGGCGGGATCAGGTAACCGATGTCTTCAAGCAGCGCCAGGGCAGCCCGTTCACCGGCCATTTCCGCGGCGTCGGCACCCATGATGCCGGCGCCGTCACCGGCCAGGTACACCCCGGCGACACTGCTGCGACCGGCGCTGTCGCGCTGCGGCAGCCAGGCGCGGTTGAGTGGGTTCCAGGTGAATTCACAGCCCAGCAAGTCGGCGAGTTGGGTTTCGCTGCGCAGGCCGTGGGCGAAGGCTATGGCGTCGCAATCCAGCTGATGCTCGCCTTTCGAGTTGGACCAATTCAGCGATTGCACGCGGTGTTCGCCATCGATGCGTTTCAAGGTAGCGCCCTGGTGCACCGGGATGCCATGGGCGGTCAGCCAGGTGCGGTAATAAATGCCTTTGGCCAACGTGGTCGGTTGCGCCAGCAGACCGGGCAGGGCGCGGGCCTGAGCGCTGAAGGGCGAGCTGTCGAGCACGGCGATCACGTTGGCGCCGGCCTTGGCATATTGGTACGCCACCAAGTACAGCAACGGCCCGCTGCCGGCGAACACCACCCGTTCACCGATGGCACAGCCTTGAAACTTCAAGGCAATCTGCGCCGCACCGAGGCTGTATGCCCCCGGCAACGTCCAGCCTGGCACCGGCAGAATCCGGTCGGTGGCGCCCGTGGCGACAATCACCCGGGAGAATTCCAGCCGTGCGGCGCGGCCCTCATGCAAGGTGTCGAGCGCCCCGGCTTCGGCGTTCCACACCAGCGTGTCGGGACGGTAATCGAGTTGCTCGCGCAGTGCGTCGATTGTCTGGTGCAGCGCGTTGGCCTTGCGTGCTTCGAAGCCATACAGCTTGACCGCCGAACGCTTGAAATTCGCCGGCTGACGCCGATAAATCTGCCCGCCACCGCGGGCGGCTTCGTCCAGCAGCACGGGGTGCACGCCGTGGGCAACGAGGGTTTGCGCCGCACGGATTCCAGCGGGGCCTGCGCCGATGATGACTACAGGTTTCATGCCCACCTCATAAGTGATCGACACTGCAATCCTGTGGGAGCGGGTTTGCTCGCGAAGGGGGCGGCACATTCAATAGGTGTGGTGGCTGACACGACGCTTTCGCGAGCAAGCCCGCTCCCACAGGGGATTGGGTTTCTGCAGGGGAAGTTGGTGTTCATAGGGAGCGCCCCGGTTCGCGACTGATGTGTTGACCGGCTTCGAGCAGCGTCGAGCAAGCCCGCACCCGGCGGCCATCGCCCAGGCGTACCCAGCAGTCCTGGCAGGCGCCCATCAGGCAGAAGCCGGCGCGGGGTTCGGCGCTGAAGTCGCTGCCGCGCAGGTGTTCGCTGCAGGTCAGCACGGCGGTCAGCAGGGTGTCGCCGAGCAAGCCACGGGCAGGCTTGCCGTCGAGGGTAAAGTCCAGGGCCGGGCGGTCGCCTTCGGCCAGTCGTTTCAGCAGAGCCATGGCGACCTCATTGTTTACCCACCAGCACCCGATCCAGGCCGTAGACCCGATCGAGCAGAATCATCGTCAACGCCGTCAGCGCAATCACCAGGGCCGACACCGCCGCCATCATCGGATCGATGGATTCGGTGGCGTACACGTACATGCGCACCGGCAGGGTTTGCGTGGCCGGCGAGGTGACGAAGATCGACAACGTGACCTCATCGAAGCTGTTGATGAACGCCAGCAGCCAGCCACCGGCGACCCCCGGCTAAATCATCGGCAAGGTGATTTGCCGGAACAACGTGAAGCGTCCGGCGCCCAGGGATTGCGCGGCGTGTTCGGCACTGCGGTCCAGACCGATGGCCGAGGCCAACACCAGTCGCAGCACGTACGGCGTGATCACCAGCACATGGGCGAAGATCAGCCAGGCGAAGCTGCCGTTGACACCCATCAGCGCAAACAAGCGCAGCAATGCGACGCCCAGTACCAGGTGCGGAATGATGATCGGCGACAGGAACAGCCCGTTGAAAAAGTCCCGGCCGGGGAACTCGAATCGAGTGATCGCCAGGGCTGCCGGCACCGCGATCAGCGTCGCCAGCGTGGCGGCGCAGAACGCCAGGATCAGGCTGTTGTAGAACGCATCGACAAAGTCTGCACGCTCGAACACTGCACGGAACCAGCGCAGGGAAAACTCCGTGGTCGGCAGGCTCAGGGTGTTTTCCGGGGTGAAGGCGACGAGGCACACCACCACCAGCGGCGCGAGCATGAACAGCACCACCAGGGTATGGAACAGCAGGGCGAAAGGACCGTTTCTGGACATGACGAATTATCCCAATGACTTCTTGTAGCGGCCTTCGATCATTCGGTTCCACGACAGCATGATCAGCAGGTTGAGCAACAGCAGCGCGACGGCGATGGCCGCGCCCATCGGCCAGTTCAGTTCCGACAGGTACTGGTCGTAGATCAGCGTGGCGACCATCTTTATCCGGCGTCCGCCGAGTAGTCCGGGAATGGCAAATGAACTGGCCGCGAGGCCGAACACGATCAATGTGCCGGAGAGCACACCGGGCATGATTTGAGGCAGCACCACTTTGCGCATCACCGTGAGGTGGCTGGCGCCCAGTGACAGCGCGGCCTGTTCGGCGGCCGGGTCGAGTTTCTGCAGCGAGGTCCAGACCGGAATGATCATGAATGGCAGCATCACGTGGACCAGGGCGATCACCACGGCGAACGGCGTATAAAGCAACTTCATCGGCGAGCCACCGAAGGCTTGCAGGGTCTGGTTGACCAGGCCGTCGGCGCCGAGCAACAGGCTCCAGCCGAAGGCGCGCACCACCACCGAAATCAGCAACGGCGTGAGGATCAGAATCAGGAAGATCGAGCGCCACGGCGCGCCCATGCGGCTGAGGATGTAGGCCTCGGGCACGCCGATCACCACGCAGAGCAGGGTGGTCAGGGCGCTGATCCAGAACGTGCGCAGAAAGATCTCGTAGAAGTACGGATCGCCCAGCAGGCTGCTGTAGTGATCGAGGGTGTAGGCGTCGCTGTTAATTCCCGAGCTGTAGTCGAAGACGTTGAACGACAGCACTAGCGTCAGGCCCAACGGGATGACCAGTAAACCGAGGTACAAGGCCAGGGCCGGTGCTGACAGCCAATAACCCTGGCGTCCCTGGCGAATGACGACAAGCGTACTCATGCCGACACCTCATCGACTCTCAGCACCCGCAGCAGCGCCGAGTCCCAGTCGAGGCCGACCGCCGTGCCTTCGATCAAGGGAGCCGAACCGTCGTTGCGGCGCACCACGCTGAGTTCGCCCAACGATGTCGATACGCCGTACAGCCATTGGCTACCGAGGAAGAAGCGGCTGACGATCTTGCCTTGCAAACGACCATGGCCAACATCACGCAGATCGATTTTTTCCGGGCGCAGGCTCAGGGTCAGTTCGCCGTCGCCACGATTGCAGACCTGCACAACGCCAGCGCTGTCCCGTTCGCCGGGCAGCAGATTGGCCTTGCCGACGAAGCCGGAAATGAACTCGGTGCGCGGGTGTTCGTAGAGGGTGTAGGGCGCGTCGATCTGGGTGATGCGTCCGGCCTGCATTACCACCACCCGGTCGCTGATCGACAGCGCTTCGGACTGGTCGTGGGTGACCATCAGCGTGGTGATGCCGACCTCGCGCTGGATGCGGCGGATTTCGAACTGCATCTCCTCGCGCAAATTGGCGTCGAGGTTGGACAGCGGTTCGTCGAGCAGCAGCACCGGCGGCTCGATCACCAACGCCCGGGCCAGCGCAACACGTTGGCGCTGACCGCCGGAGAGTTCTCGTGGATAACGCTCGGCGTGTTGGTTCAGACGTACCAGTTTCAGCACCCGATCCACCCGTTGCTGCAACTCGCCATTGGGCACTTTGCGCATGCGCAGGCCGAAGGCGACGTTGTCTTGCACGGTCATGTGCGGGAACAGCGCGTAACTCTGGAACACCACCCCGAGGCCGCGACTGGCGGGTTTGGCGTGGGTGATGTCGCGACCGTCCAGCACAATGCGCCCGCTGCTGACTTCGACGAAGCCGGCGATCATTTGCAGGGTGGTGGTTTTGCCGCAGCCGGAGGGGCCGAGCAAGGAAACGAACTCGCCTTTTTCCACCGACAGGTTGGTGGCGACGACCGCGTCGATTTCGCCGTAACGTTTGCCGAGGTTTTCAAGTTGCACGAAGGCCATGACTGCGCTCCACCTGAGATTGTTATGCGTCGCCAAAGGCGCGCTTTTTTGTATGGGCAGATACGAAAAGGGTGTTGCCGGGGTGCGTTGGCGCTCGACTTCTGTCGGCTGCCGCTGTTGTTCGAATCGCCCCTGATGGACGCAGAGTAGGACGAAGAATAGGATGGGCTCAATGGCCTATTTCACTGAAGCGATGACTATTTTCAGTTTCATTCAGTGAGTAAATTTATTGTCGAGAAATCACATGCCTGATTCCATTGAGCGGAATGAAAATAAAAATGAAGTCGGTGTTGGTGCCGTCTCAAGACTGTTTGCAGTGCTGCGCAGTCTGGGGGACACCGTCGAAGGTGGAGAACGCGTCACCCAACTGGCGCAACGCATCGGTTTGTCGCAACCGACCACCCACCGCTTGCTGCGCAGCCTGATGGACGAGGGCATGGTCGAGCAGGACGCGCGCAGCAAACGCTATCGCCTGAGCCTGGAGTTTTTTGCCTTGGCAGCCCGCGCCGGCAACACCGGCAATTTGCGCGAGCTGGCGCGGCCGGCATTGCTGCGGCTGTCGGCGTCGTTGGGGGACTCGTTGTTTTTGCTGGCGCGCAGCGGCTTTGATGCGATCTGTCTGGACCGTAGTGAAGGGCCGTTTCCGATCCGCACGTTTACCGGTGACATCGGCGGACGGGTGGCGCTCGGCGTAGGGCAAGGCAGTCTGGCGATTCTGGCGTTTCTGCCGGAAGAGGAGCGCGACACGGTGATTCATTACAACTTGCCGCGGCTCAAGGATTTTCACCTGTATGACGAGGTGTTCCTGCGCTCGGAAGTCGAGAATGTGCGCACCCTCGGCTACGCCGGGCGCAACACCGGCGTATTGCAAGGCATGGCCGGTGTGGCCGTGCCAATTCTTGATCGGGAAGGTCGGGCGGTGGCGGCGTTGAGTGTGGCCACGGTCAGCGATCGCCTGGGGCCGGATCGCTTGCCGACAGTGGTGGAGATGCTCAAACGCGAAGCCGCGCTGATCGGGCCGCGGATCAATCCGTTCGATCCGCTGTTGCGCAGGCCTTCGCAGGTGTTTGGGCAGGGGTAAGCACAACCTCAGGCCTCCACCGACCCCTTGTGGGAGCGGGCTTGCTCGCGAAGGCGGCGGGTCAGTCAACATAAACGTTGAATGTTAAATCGCCTTCGCGAGCAAGCCCGCTCCCACAGGGATTGGCGGTGGTGATCAGAACTGCGCAGTTTGCTTGAGCATCTGCGCCGCCGGCGTGTCACTTGGGCTGACCATCGCATAATTGTACCCAGCCCCGGACCAATACTCGGCCTGCAACTCACCATCGCTGCGGCTCCCTCGAGGCAGGAGGAAGTTTTTAGGTCCTGGCGGGCGGACGTAGAAGCTGACTTTGTGGCCGGCCTGATCCTCATAAACCACCATCGCCGCCGGCCCTTGTTCGGTACTGAGCAGTCGCCCGCTGACGGGTGTGTATCCGGCAGCGGTCAGGTTCGGCAGGCGTTGGGCCTGGCTGAAATAACGGTCGAGCCAGCCCTGCATATCGCCGTCATCGCTGACTTTGTAATCCGCCGGCAGGATGCCTTGCTGGGCAATCAGCCGGTAAGCCTGCATCGCATCAGTCATCGGCAGCGGGGCGCTGGCCAGGGTCATTTGTCGCGCCTGCCAACCGCCCAATCCGCCGACGCTGACTGCGATCAGCAGCATCGCGGCGCTGGCCAGATGGCGGCGTGACTGGCGTTTGACTCGCTGGCGAATCATTGCCGGGTCGAGTTGCGGGTTGGCCGGTTGCTGCAAGGCGCCGCTCAGGGCCGCGCGCAACTGTTGGGCATCGTGTTGCCAGGCGCGTACTTGCGCGGCCGCTTCGGCGTTGTTGGCCAGATAAGTTTCCACCCGATGTCGGTCGGCATCGCTGAGTTGGTGATCGACATAGGCGTGCAGGTCACGCTCGCTGGGAGGCATGCTGATCATTTGAGTCTCCGCAGGGAAGGGGGGCTGATTTCGCCGTCGCTGAGCTGGCGCAAGGCCTGACGTGCGCGGGACAGGCGCGACATCACGGTGCCGGTGGGGACGTCGAGGATCTCGGCGACCGCCTTATAACTCAAGCCTTCCACCGATACCCAAAGCAGCAGTGCGCGCTGTTCGGTGCTGAGCTGATCGAAGGCTTGCAGGGTCGATTGGGCGATCACCGTGCGTTCTGCCGAAGGCTGCGCATCATCACGGCCGGTAAAGAACTCGAGCATGCGCGCATAACGCCGGGAGCGGCGATGAGCGTCGAGAAACTGCCGATAAAGAATCGAAAACAGCCAGGCACGCAAGTCGCCCTCGGGACGTTTGTCGCCCCAACTCGACAGCGCGCGCTCAAGGCAGGCCTGCACCAGATCGTCGGCGCTGCTGGGGTTGCGCGTCAGCGATACGGCGAAACGCCGCAGCCTGGGAATGACTTCCCTGAGTTGTTCGTCGATATCGTTCATGAAGTTCTGACCAGTCACTACGCTGTGGTGAGTGTTCAGGAAGACGCCCGGCATTCGAGGTTATTCCACGCCCGGAAAAATAAACACCGGGCGATGGAATAAACCTTGGCGCGGTTCGTCTGCCTGATTCTTCTCACTTGTGGCCGATGGCCCTGGAGTCATTCATGGTAGATCGCTCATCACCGCCAACGGGGCCTGACCGGCCACCGCTGAGTGCCGCGAGCCTGACGTTGCGCCTGACCGGCATTGCCGTGGTGGTCGCCGCGCTGGCCGGGGCTTTTGCCTACGTCAACGGCACACTCGACCCACAGCGCCTGACGCCGAAAGCCTTGGTCAATGTGCTGGAGAAAAACAACGGCGTACACCCGGGGTTCCGTCGTAACCACGCCAAAGGCGTGTGCGTGATCGGGCATTTCGAGAGCAGCAGCCAGGCGCGCGAGTATTCCAGTGCCCAGGTGTTCAGCGAAGCGCGGACCCCGGTGGTCGGGCGTTTCGCGCTGCCCGCCGGCAATCCTTACGCGCCGGACAACAGCGTGCCGATCCGCAGTCTGGCGTTGCGTTTTACTCAGGCTAACGGCCAGCAGTGGCGCACCGGGATGAACAGCATGCCGGTGTTCCCGGTGGGCACGCCCGAGGCGTTCTATCAGTTGCAACAAGCACAGTCACCGGATCCGTCTACCGGCAAACCAAACCCGGCGGCTGTTCCAGCGTTTTTCGGTTCTCACCCGGAAGCCGCGCCGTTTCTGGCCTGGATCAAAACCGCCAAACCGTCGGCCAGTTACGCGACGCAAACCTATAACAGCGTCAACGCGTTTTACCTGGTGAACGCGGCCGGGCAACGGCAGGCGGTGCGTTGGAGCATGACGCCGGTTGCTCAGGACGCGGCAGGCGCGACGGCTCCCGAGGGCGGTGATTTCCTAGAGAAAGATCTGGTGCAGCGCTTGTCCGCCGGACCGCTGCGTTGGCAGTTGAACATTACTCTGGCGAACCCCGAAGACCCGGTCAACGACGCGAGCAAAGCCTGGCCCGACGGCCGAAAAGTGCTGAACGCCGGCACGCTGGTGCTCGAAAGCACCCAGCCGCAACTCAATGGCGAGTGCCGTGACATCAACTACGACCCACTGGTATTGCCCAGCGGTATCGAAGGCTCCGACGACCCGCTGCTCGCCGCTCGCTCAGCGGGTTACGCCCGTTCCTACCTGCGCCGCACCAGCGAAGTGAAGCAGTTGCCCAACGCCAAACAGGAGTCTCAATAATGAGCGCTCAACCGAACCATTTCGCGCCATTGGCGCGGCTGTTGCACTGGCTGATGGCGCTGATGATCCTCTCGATGCTGTTTATCGGCGCGGGTATGGCGGCCTCGGTGTCTGAGCGCCATCAGTGGCTGATCCATCTGCACAAACCTTTGGGCGTTGCGATTCTGTTGCTGGTGATCGTGCGTCTGGCCGTGCGTTTTTCGACCCGGCAACCACCGCTGCCGGCGGACCTGCCGGGTTGGCAAGTGGTCGCGGCCAAGGCCTCGCATGCCTTGCTGTACGCCTTGATGCTGATTTTGCCGCTGCTGGGCTGGGCGATGATTTCGGCGGCCGGCGATCCGGTGATGCTCAGTAGTTCGCTGCAGTTGCCGTCGATTCTGCCGGCGAATGCGCAGGTGTTTGCGTTCCTGCGCAAGGCGCATGGGTATCTGGCGTATCTGCTGTTTCTGACTGTGCTGCTGCACTTGGCGGCGGCGTTGTTTCACGGTTGGGTGCGCCGCGATGACGTGCTGAACAGCATGCTGCGGGGTAAGGATCGCGGGTGATCAGGAGGCTGGCACGGCATTGTGGCGAGGGAGCTTGCTCCCGTCGGGCTGCGAAGCAGCCCCCAAATGCAGTTAGTCAGACGCTCCTGCGTCTGATTGATTTACGACTGCTGCGCAGCCGAGCGGGAGCAAGCTCCCTCGCCACAGGTGTTGGGTGTTTTGGCGGCGAGCGTCAGCCACCAATAAATCAACGCCACGGCATTGATGCCAGCACCCAGCCAACACACCCCGATCCATCCCACCCAAGCGTACATCGCCGTCGAACCGATGGAACCCAAGGCGCTGCCGATCGAGTAGAACAGCATGTAGCCGGCGGTGAGTCGGCTTTGCGCTTCGGGGCGCACGCTGTAGATCATGCTCTGGCTGGTGACATGAACGGCTTGCAAACCCAGATCCAGCGTAATCACCCCGAGCAGCAGCGCCCATAGCGAGGATTGGGTGAGTGCGATGGGCAGCCATGAGGCGAGCATCAGCAGCAACGACAGGCCACTGGTCCATTGACCCAGACCGCGATCGGCCAGATGCCCGGCACGGGCAGCGGCTAGCGCACCGGCGGCTCCGGCCAGGCCGAACAGTCCGATTTCGGTGTGGGAAAGTGAAAGCGGCGGGGCACTCAGCGGCAGCACCAAGGGTGTCCACAACACCATGGCGCTGGCGAAGGTCAGCAGGGCGAGCATGGCCCGTTGACGCAATACCGGTTCTTCCTTGAACAACGTGAATACCGATCCGATCAACGCAGCGTAAGCGCTATCCGGTCGCGCCTCTTCGTGCTTGGGCAGCACACGAAACAACAGCAGCGCCATCACCAGGGTCAACCCGGCGGACAGCAGATAAATCGAACGCCAACCGGCCAGATCGGCCATGCCGCCCGCCACCGTTCGTGCCAACAGAATGCCGACGACAATGCCGCTGGTGATCACGCCCACCACACGTCCACGTTGCGCCGGGATGGCCAGAGTCGCTGCGTAGGCCACCAGGACTTGTGTCACGACCGCCAGTAACCCGGTCAGCGCCATGCCGAGCAACAGCCACATGCTGTTCGAGGCAAACGTGATCATCAATAAAGCCAGCGCCGACAGCAGGGTTTGCACGACGATCAGCCGGCGGCGGTTGAGCAGATCCCCTAGCGGAACCAGCAATAACAGACCCACGCCATAACCGATCTGGGTAAGGGTGACGACGATACCGATGGTTGCCGGGTCCATGGCGAAGGCTTCGGCCATGGCATCGAGCAGCGGTTGTGCGTAATACACATTGCCGACGGCCAGGCCGCAGGCAAGGGCAAACAGCAGCACCACTGCGCCGCTTAACGGATGGTCAGGCTTCATCACGGGCTTCCTTGTGTGGTTTCAAAATAAAACCAGTTGTACGGTAGGTAATCTGGTTTTATATTGCAACCACATTTGTTTGCCGGCGGACGCGGTCATGGTTAAACGTACAAGCATGGAAGGCGCCGAATGCCCGGTCGCTCGTTCACTGGACGCGATTGGTGATTGGTGGTCGTTATTGATCGTGCGCGATGCGTTCGATGGCTTGCGGCGATTCGGTGAGTTCCAGCGCAATCTGGGCATGGCCAAAAACATTCTCTCGGCACGCCTGCGCACATTGGTGGCTCACGGAATTTTCGATCTGGTGCCAGCGTCGGACGGCAGCGCGTATCAGGAATATGTGCTGACGGAGAAAGGCAAGGGCCTGTTCCCGTTGATCATCGGATTGCGGCAGTGGGGCGAGGCGTTTTTCTTTGAGGCGGGGGAGGCGCATTCGCGGGTTGTCGATCGTGAGAACGGTCGACCGGTGCGGCCGCTGGAGTTGCGTGCCGAGGATGGGCGTTTGTTGGGACCGGAGGATTGTGTGCGGATCGCTGCCCAGTGAAAACGTCAAAAGATCGCAGCCTTCGGCAGAAGCCTGCGATCTTTTGACGTTAAAGGACAATCAGCGCAGGGTATCGACCATGTCGGCGATGGTCGTCAGCACGTCCTTGCCCAATTGCTTGGAGCGTTTGCCGGACCAGCCGGTCAGCGGGTTCGGTGCGTCGTTGTGGTCTTTGAAGGGCATTTCCAGGGTCAGCGACAGGCAGTCGAACTTCTGACCGACGCTGTTGCAGGCCAGGGTCATGTTGGCTTTGCCCGGCTCGTCGCGGGTGTAGCCGTACTTGGTCTGGAAGTCTTTGGTCTGATGTTTCAGATGACTGCGGAAATGTTCTTCGAGTTTTTCGATCCGCGACGTATAGCCCGGGTTACCTTCGCAACCGGCGGTGAACACGTGGGGGATTTCTTCATCGCCATGGATGTCGAGGAACAGGTCGACGCCATACTTTTCCATCTGTTGCTGAACGAACAGCACTTCCGGGCTGACTTCCTGGCTGGCGTTCTGCCAGGCGCGGTTCAGGTCCTGGCCCATGGCGTTGGTGCGCAAATGACCGTGGAAAGCGCCGTCCGGGTTCATGTTCGGCACCAGGTACAGGTCGGCGCTGGCCAGGAGTTTTTTCAGCACGGGGTCGTCGTGTTTTTCCAGACGCTCTATCACGCCTTCCATGAACCATTCAGCCATGTGTTCGCCGGGGTGTTGCTGGGCGATGATCCAGACCTTGCGCTGACCTTCGGCCCCCGTCCCTTTGCGCAACAACTGGATGTCACGACCTTCAACGCTCTTGCCGGTGGCCAGCAGTTCGGTGCCGGCTTTGGTCAATGCCTGTTCGATCAGCCAGTCATGGCGGCCACGGCTGTAAGGTTCGAAGTAGGCGAACCAGGCATGGGTAGCCGTGGCTTCCAGGCTGAAACGCAGGCAGTCGCCTTCAAAGATGGTCGGCACCCGGAACCAGTTGACGTGGTCATAGGACGCTACCGCCTGATAGCCATCCCAGGCTTTGTTGTACGAGGATTTGCTGGCGTTGTTCAGGCGAAACCAATGCTCCTGTCCGACGTGCAGACCGCTGGCCTTGAAGTGGAACCACTGGAAATGCTGGCTGCGAGTGTCTGGCTTGATCGCCAGCAGTGCTTGCAAAGGATTGCTGATGTCCAGCACTTCGATGTTGCCACTGTCGAAGTTCGCGTTGATGTCGAAAGAAGATCTAGCCACGGCCATAATCAATTCCTGAGTATGTTTTTTATGGCTGCTACTTTACACGCAAGGGAGGGAAAAACCGGGGGAAATTGCGAGGGTGAAAAGGGGGGCGTCCTCCTTGACGCCGATGCAGCTTAGAGACTGTGCAAGTGATTCTCAAGTGCTATTTTGCGTTAGTTTGGCCCAATGCTACCGGGCCTCTCTTGCCAACAGATATTCTTTTGATATCATCCGCGCCAATCGGATTTTGCAGCACCCACAGACTTCATTAGCCTGAAGCCAAAGCCAGAATAACTGGCAAAAAAAGACCCGGCAAAAAGCCGGGTCAAAAACCGTGATTAGCCTGATGAGGAGATAGTCCAGGAGACCGACCTAAGGTCCCTGGTCCATCGACTGATCTCGCGACCAGTTGCTTGCAATAATAATCATTATCATTTGCAAGTCAAATGTTTTTATCTCCGTGATTGGAAAATTCTTTCCTTTCTACTCCTGCGTATTCGCCTCAGCCCTGCTGTGCCCCTTCCAGGGATCGATCAACCATCGCCTTGGCCATGTCGATCATGTGCACCGTCGAAAACGCCAGATCCCGGCTTGCGCCCTGCAGCTGGTTGGCTGATTCATGCGCGGTGGCGGCGGCACATCGCAACAGATCTGAAGCATGGACCAATGCCTCTTCGCTGCTGATGTTACGGTTCACATCGAAGAAACGTTCTTCGCCGGCCTGTTCTGACACAGCTGGTTTCAAGTAATAGTCCAGTGCCCGCTGCGCGGCAGCCGAGCCTTTTGGCGAGTTGAGTGTGGTGTCGAATTGCATGTCGGGCAGGGTAATGCTGGGGATGGTCATGGCGATGGCAAGCTCCGTGAGAAATTCAAATCCGTGAGCCCAGCTTAGTACGTACTGTATTTGTGTCTTGAATTTAAATACTACAATTTGTGTTTTGTTGGTCGGAGTACCCCACGTATCGTGCCGCACATGGATAAATGGATTGAATTGGTCAAGGCCAAAATGAGTGAACTCAAAGTCACTCAAGAAATACTCGCCGAGCGCATCGGAATGTCCCAGGGCGGCGTCGGCCATTGGCTGAATAAACGTCGTCAGCCCCGCATCCAAGAGATGAACCGTGTCTTGAAGGCGCTGGGGATGGACTATCTGGAAGTCGCGATGGTGATCAGGGAACCGCAGGTCTCACAGGATGAGGAGATATCTCTGACGCAAAAGTACAACCCGTACTTTCGCTACCCGGTCAGTGACTGGCGGGAAACCGGAGAGGTGCGCGATGGAGAACTATCGGCTTACGGCGCCTCATCGACTGTCAGCAAGCCGCGCTTCGAGTTGTCCGATTACCATGCCCAGGGCGCAGCGTTCTGGTTGGTGGTGGTTGGCGATGCGATGACCGCACCCACGGGGGTGAGCATTGCCGCGGACATGTTGATTCTGGTGGACCCGGCCATCGTGCCGGAGCCTGGCAAACTGGTGATCGCCCAATGGCCCGGCAGCGCCGAGGCGGTTTTTCGCAAACTGATCGAAGAGGGCGGGCAGCGTTACCTGGTCCCGCTCAATCCGACCTATCCGAAAGCCCTTTTCACCGAGGAATGCCGAATTATCGGCGTAGTGGTTCAGGCGACTGCCAAATTCTAATCAGATCGGTCCTCGTAACGCGTAGGACCGATCTTCATTTCACGCGTGTTCCAACTCCACCAACGCACTGCCTTCGCTGACCATCTCGCCTTCCTGGCAATACAACGCCTTGATAATCCCAGCGTGGGGCGCGCGAATGCTGTGCTCCATTTTCATCGCTTCCAGCACCACCAATTGCGCCCCTGCTTCGACCGTTTGCCCGGCCTCCACCAGCACTCGCACGATGCTGCCGTTCATAGGCGCGGTGAGTCCGCCCTGATGGCTGTGACTGGCTTCGACGGCACTGATCGGGTCATACGACTCGATGCGGCGCAGCTCACCGTCCCATTGCAGATACAGCGTATCGCCCCGGCGGATTGCCCGGTGCTGGCGGCGCAAGCCGTTGTGTTCGGTCAGCAGGTATTCACCCTTGAGCTGTGCGGTATGAGCGTCGGCATCGCCCAGGGTCAGTGCCCGGTCTTGTCCTTCGCAACTCAAATGCAGGGTGATTTCTGTTGGCAGTCCGGCACGGAATCCGTTGCCAATACCCCAAGGCGAACTCAGGTCATCAGTGCGGGTCGTGCTCGTCTGGCTCTGGGCAAATGCCTGCGCGGCCGCTTGCCAGAATTCATCGCTGAGGTCTGAAGGTGCTGGCAGCAGTTGTTCCTGATAACGCGGAATAAAACCGGTATCCAGCTCCGCCGCGGCAAATGCAGGGTGGCCGATGATTCGGCGCAGGAAGTTGATGTTGGTTTTCAGCCCGCCGATGGCAAACTCATCAAGCATGCTCAGCAAACGCAGCCGCGCCTGCTCACGGTCTTCGCCCCAGGCAATCAGCTTGCCGAGCATCGGGTCGTAGAAGGGCGAAATCTCGTCGCCTTCTTCGACACCACTGTCGACGCGACGCCCCGGTCCTGCGGCGGATTCGCGATACAACGAGAGACGCCCGGTGGCGGGCAGAAAATCGTTGCCCGGGTCTTCGGCGTACAGTCGCACTTCGATCGCATGGCCGATCAGCGGTACCTGAGCCTGGGTCATCGGCAACACTTCACCGCGGGCCACGCGAATCTGCCAGGCCACCAGGTCAAGACCGGTGATGGCTTCGGTGACCGGGTGTTCAACTTGCAGGCGCGTGTTCATCTCCATGAAGAAGAACTCACCGCGCGCATCCAGCAAAAACTCCACGGTGCCGGCACCGACGTAACCGATGGCCTGTGCCGAGCGCACAGCGGCTTCGCCCATGGCTCGACGCAGTTCCGGGCTCAGACCCGGAGCCGGGGCTTCTTCGACGACTTTCTGATGCCGACGCTGGATCGAGCAATCACGTTCATTGAGGTACAAGCAGTTGCCATGCTGGTCGGCGAATACCTGGATTTCCACGTGGCGTGGCTTGAGCAGGTACTTCTCCACCAACATCCGCGAGTCGCCGAATGAGGATTGCGCTTCACGTTGCGCCGAGGCCAGGGCTTCGGCCAGTTGGCTGACGTCCTCGACCACTTTCATGCCTTTGCCACCGCCGCCCGCCGTGGCCTTGAGCAGCACCGGATAACCGATGCGTGCGCAGGCGTCGCGGAAGGTTTCGAGGTCTTGGGCTTCACCGTGATAACCGGGCACCAGTGGCACGCCTGCAGTTTCCATCAGGGCTTTGGCCGCGGACTTGCTGCCCATGGCGTCGATGGCCGAGGCGGGCGGGCCGAGGAAGATCAGGCCGGCCGCTTCGATTGCGCGGGCGAACCCGGCGTTTTCCGAGAGAAAACCATAACCGGGATGAATCGCCTGAGCGCCGCTGGCCTTCGCGGCGGCGATCAGTTTGTCGATTTTCAGGTAACTGTCGGCGGCTTTGCTGCCGCCCAGGTCAACGCGGATATCGGCTTCGCGGCTGTGTCGGGCATCCCGGTCGGTGGCGCTGTGCACGGCCACAGTGGTCAGGCCCAGGGCTTTGGCGGTGCGCATCACCCGGCAAGCGATTTCGCCGCGGTTGGCCACCAGCAAGGTGGTGAGAACAGGTGCGCTCATCAACGCGGCTCCTTGAGGGTGGTTTCGGCTTGCCAGTTCGGCGGACGTTTTTGCAGGAAGGCGCGCAGGCCTTCCTGGCCTTCGGGACTGACGCGGATTCGGGCGATGGCGTTTTCGGTGTAGCGTCGCAGCGCCGGAGTCAGCGCGCCATGGCCGACTTCACGCAGCAAGTCCTTGCTGGCGCGCATGGCCGCCGGACTGTTGAGCAGCAGGTTGTCGATCCACTGATCGACTTTCTGCTCCAGCTCAGCCATCGGATAGCTTTCCGACAACAGGCCGATTTCCCGAGCCCGTTGCCCGCCGAAACGTTCTGCGGTCAACGCATAGCGGCGTGCCGCTCGCTCGCCGATAGCTTGCACCACGAACGGGCTGATGACCGCCGGCGCCAGGCCGATGCGCACTTCCGACAGGCAGAACTGCGCGTCGTCGGCACCGATGGCCATGTCGCAGCAACTGATCAAACCGAGTGCGCCGCCATAGGCCGCGCCTTGTACTACCGCCAGGGTCGGGACTTTCAGCTTGGCGAGGTTGTACATCAATTCCGCCAGTTCCCGGGCGTCGTCGAGGTTGGTGTGGTAATCGAGTTCGGCCGATTGCTGCATCCAGGCCAGATCGGCACCGGCGCTGAAATGCTTGCCGCGTCCGCGGATCAACAGAAAACGCAGACTGGCATCGCTCGACACTTTGTCCAGCGCGAGGATCAGTTCGCGAATCATTTCGGCGTTGAAGGCGTTGTTTTTTTCTTCACGGCTGAGCCACAAGGTCGCAAAACCCCGCGGGTCGGTCAGCAGTTCGAGGGTGTTGAAGTCGCTCATGTGTTACGTCTCCACAACTCATGTGGGAGCGGGCTTGCTCGCGAAGAACGATAACGCGGTGCATCAGGTAAACCGCGGTGAATCCTTCGCGAGCAAGCCCGCTCCCACAAAAAATCACATCCGGAACACGCCGAAGCGGCTCGGTTCGATTGGCGCGTTCAGCGACGCCGACAAGGCC
Organism: Pseudomonas sp. NPDC086112; assembly: GCF_044746425.1. NCBI lineage: Bacteria > Pseudomonadati > Pseudomonadota > Gammaproteobacteria > Pseudomonadales > Pseudomonadaceae > Pseudomonas > Pseudomonas sp. NPDC086112. The sequence continues at coordinate 64,112 of NZ_JBIVCD010000023.1, forward strand.
AGGGCCAACACGTCGCGGGTCTGCGCCGGGTCGATGACGCCGTCGTCCCACAGCCGGGCGCTGGAGTAGTAGGGGTGACCCTGTTCTTCGTACTGATCGAGGATCGGTTGCTTGATCTCGGCTTCCTGCTCGGCGCTGAAACCATGACCACTGCGCTCGGCCTGCTCGCGCTTGACCTGCACCAGTACGCCTGCCGCTTGTTCGGCACCCATCACGCCGATCCGGGCGTTCGGCCACATCCACAGAAAGCGCGGATCGTAAGCCCGACCGCACATACCGTAGTTACCGGCACCGAAACTGCCGCCGATGATCACGGTGAATTTCGGCACCTTGGCACAGGCCACGGCGGTCACCAGTTTCGCGCCGTGCTTGGCGATGCCGCCGGCTTCGTATTTCTGACCGACCATGAAACCGGTGATGTTTTGCAGGAACAGCAACGGGATGCCGCGCTGGCAGGCCAGTTCGATGAAGTGCGCGCCTTTCTGCGCGGCTTCGGCGAACAGGATGCCGTTGTTGGCGAGGATCGCGATCGGGTAACCGTGCAGGTGGGCAAAGCCGCAGACCAACGTAGTGCCGAACAATGCCTTGAACTCATCGAACACCGAGCCATCCACCAGCCGCGCGATCACTTCGCGCACGTCGAAGGGTTGCTTGGCGTCCGCCGACACCACGCCGTACAACTCGTCGCTGCTGTACAGCGGCGCGATCGGCGTGCGTTGTTGCAGTTCACCGAGCTTGCGCCAATTGAGGTTGGCGACGCTGCGCCGGGCCAAGGCGAGGGCGTGTTCATCGCTTTCGGCGTAGTGGTCAGCAACCCCGGAAATCTTGCAGTGGACATCGGCCCCGCCGAGGTCTTCGGCGCTGACCACTTCACCCGTCGCGGCTTTCACCAGCGGTGGGCCGGCAAGGAAAATCGTTGCCTGCTGACGAACCATGATCGCCTCGTCGGCCATCGCTGGTACATAAGCGCCACCGGCGGTGCACGAGCCCATGACCACCGCAATCTGCGGAATGCCCATGGCGCTCATGTTGGCCTGGTTGAAGAAGATCCGCCCGAAGTGTTCGCGGTCCGGGAACACTTCATCCTGACGCGGCAAGTTGGCGCCGCCGGAGTCCACCAGATAGATGCAGGGCAGGCGATTTTGCTGGGCGATGGTTTGCGCGCGCAGGTGTTTTTTCACGGTCAGCGGGTAGTACGAGCCACCTTTCACGGTGGCATCGTTGGCGACGATCATGCATTCGACGCCTTCCACCCGGCCGATTCCGGCAATCACGCCAGCGGCGGGAACGTCTTCGCCGTACACCGCGTAGGCCGCCAATTGGCTGATTTCGAGAAATGGCGAGCCGGGATCGAGCAGGCGATTGATCCGTTCACGGGGCAGCAGTTTGCCCCGCGATGTATGCCGCTCCTGAGCCTTCGGACCGCCACCTTGTTGCACTTGCGCGAGCAGAGTGTGCAGGGCGTCGACCTGTTTGAGCATCGCCGCGCTATTGGTCGCGAACTCTGCTGAGCGGGGGTTGAGCTGGGTATGCAGGATAGCCATGTGCAGCTCCGTTTAGCGGGTTTCGTTGAACAGTTCGCGACCGATGAGCATGCGACGGATCTCACTGGTGCCGGCGCCGATTTCGTACAGCTTGGCGTCACGCAGCAGACGACCGGCGGGGAATTCGTTGATGTAGCCGTTACCGCCGAGAATCTGGATCGCGTCGAGGGCCATTCGGGTCGCGCATTCGGCGCTGTAGAGGATGACTCCGGCGGCGTCCTTGCGCGCGGTTTCGCCGCGCTCGCACGCCTGGGCCACCGCATACAGGTAGGCGCGGCTGGCATTGAGTTGGGTGTACATGTCGGCGACTTTGCCCTGGATCAGCTGGAATTCGCCAATGCTCTGGCCAAACTGTTTGCGGTCGTGGATGTACGGAACGATCAGGTCCATGCAGGCCTGCATGATCCCGGTCGGACCACCCGAGAGCACAACGCGCTCGTAGTCGAGGCCGCTCATCAACACTTTCACGCCGCCGTTGAGCACGCCGAGGATGTTTTCTTCCGGCACTTCCACGTCATCAAAAAACAGCTCACAGGTGTTCGAACCGCGCATGCCGAGCTTGTCGAATTTGTTGCTGCGGCTGAAGCCTTTGGAGTCACGTTCAACGATGAACGCGGTGATGCCGTGCGGCCCTTTTTCCAGGTCGGTCTTGGCGTAGATCACGTAGGTGTTGGCGTCAGGGCCGTTGGTGATCCAGGTTTTGCTGCCGTTGAGTACGTAGTGGTCGCCACGTTTGTCGGCGCGCAGTTTCATCGAGACCACGTCGGAACCGGCATTCGGTTCGCTCATGGCCAGGGCACCGATGTGCTCGCCGCTGATCAGCTTCGGCAGGTATTTGCTTTTCTGTTCGTGAGTGCCGTTGCGGTTGATCTGGTTGACGCAGAGGTTGGAGTGGGCGCCGTAGGACAGGGCGACCGAGGCCGAACCACGGCTGATTTCTTCCATGGCGACGACGTGCGCCAGGTAACCCAGGCCCGCACCGCCGTACTCTTCCGGCACGGTGATACCCAGCAGGCCCATGTCGCCGAATTTGCGCCACAGGTCATCGGGGAACAGGTTGTCGATGTCGATCTGAGCTGCGCGCGGGGCGATCTCTTTGGCGACGAAGGACTGAACCTGATCGCGCAGCATGTCGATGGTTTCACCGAGGGCAAAGTTCAGGGATGGGTAGCTCATGGGGCACCTTTTGGCTTTTTTGTAGGGTGGGGAGGGCAGTGATTCGGCTCTCACCTTTACGTTAACGTAAGCCTGTGGCGAATGGCTGTCAATGACCCTTTACGTTAACGTCAACTTGAGCGAGAGTAGAGCCAGTTTCGACACGGTAAAGCGGACCGACTCTGTGGGAGCGGGCTTGCTCGCGAAAGCGGTTTGTCATTCAACATTCATGTCGACAGACCCACCGCATTCGCGAGCAAGCCCGCTCCCACAGGTGACGTTCGGCAACCCACTAATAAAGACAATAGGGGTCGTCATGGATCAACCCAGTGCAAGCCCGCAGCGCAGCTATACCCGTGGTTCCCAGGACAAAGCCTTGCTGGCGATAACCATCGGGCAGGCGTTCGATAACACGGTCGCGCAATATCCGAACGGGGAGGCGCTGGTCGTGCGCCATCAGCAGCTGCGCTGCACCTGGCAGCAGCTGTCAGAGACCGTCGACCTGCACGCCAGAGCATTCTTGGCGCTGGGCTTGCAGACCGGTGACCGGCTCGGCATCTGGGCGCCGAACTGTGCCCAGTGGTGCATCAGCCAGTTCGCCAGCGCGAAAATCGGCGTGATCCTGGTCAACATCAATCCGGCTTATCGCAGTTCCGAACTCGAATACGTGTTGAAGCAGTCCGGTTGCCAATGGCTGGTCTGTGCCGGGGCCTTCAAAACCTCCGACTATCACGGCATGTTGCAAGGATTGGTTCCGGAACTGACGGAGCAATCCATCGGCCAGTTGCAGAGCGAACGCCTGCCGGAACTGCGTGGGGTGATCAGCCTGGATACGCAACCGCCATCGGGTTTCCTGCCGTGGTCGCAGCTGACCGATCTGGCGGCCAGCGTGTCAATCGAGCAATTGCGCGAACGTCAGGACAGTCTGCATTTCGATCAAGCGGTAAACATCCAATACACCTCCGGCACCACCGGTTTCCCCAAGGGCGCGACCCTCAGCCACTACAACATTCTCAACAACGGTTACATGGTCGGCGAAAGCCTCGGGCTGACGGCCAATGATCGGCTGGTGATTCCGGTGCCGCTGTACCACTGCTTCGGCATGGTCATGGGCAATCTTGGTTGCGTCACCCACGCCAGCACCATGATTTACCCCAACGACGCCTTCGATCCATTGCTGACGCTGAGCACCGTCGCCGAAGAAAAAGCCACCGCGCTTTACGGCGTGCCAACCATGTTCATCGCCATGCTCGATCAGCCCAAGCGCGCCGAGTTTGATTTGTCGAGCCTGCGCACCGGGATCATGGCCGGGGCGACCTGCCCGATCGAGGTGATGCGCCGGGTTATCAATGAAATGCACATGAGCGAAGTGCAGATTGCCTACGGCATGACGGAAACCAGCCCTGTGTCTTTGCAGACCGGTCCGTCAGACGAGCTGGAATTGCGCGTCACCACCGTTGGCCGAACCCAGCCGCAACTGGAAAGCAAAATCATCGACGAGGCGGGCAACCTGGTACCGCGCGGCACTATCGGAGAGCTGTGTACTCGGGGCTACAGCGTGATGCTCGGCTACTGGAATAACCCGCAAGGCACCGCCGAGGCTATCGATGAGGCGGGCTGGATGCACACCGGCGATCTGGCGAGCATGAACGACGAAGGCTACGTGTGCATCGCCGGGCGTAACAAAGACATGATCATCCGCGGCGGTGAGAATATTTACCCAAGGGAACTGGAAGAGTTCTTCTTCACCCACCCGGCGGTAGCCGACGTGCAGGTGATCGGCATTCCTTGTTCCCGTTATGGTGAAGAGATCGTCGCCTGGATCAAATTCCACCCCGGCCACAGCGCCACCGAGCAGGAACTGCAAGCCTGGTGCAAGGAGCGCATCGCACACTTCAAGACGCCGCGTTACTTCAAGTTCGTCGAGGAGTTTCCGATGACGGTGACTGGCAAGATCCAGAAATTCCGGATGCGTGAGATCAGCATTGAGGAGCTGCGCATCAACAAAGACTGACACATAACCAGTGTGGGAGCGGGCTTGCTCGCGAATGCGGTGTGTCAGTCAATACTAATGGTGACTGATCCATCGCATTCGCGAGCAAGCCCGCTCCCACATTTGGATCGAGAAAAACCGGAAGGCAAGAAAGCACAAAGGGGAGCCGAAGCTCCCCTTTAATTTTGTCGTACGTGCTCTTTTTTTATTATTGAGGGGCGGTCTGTTGTTGTTTTTGGCAACCGTGGCCCTTTACCGCTGTTTTTGTCGATCCCCATCCGGGATCAAGAGCAAACGTATTTTTTTGAGCGCTGATCTACTTTTTCGCTAAGCGATCCAACCAGTTCGGGAGCTACCTGAAGGTAGTTTTATTGTTCTCTGCCCGGTTGCGGGTTACTTCGAAAAGCACCCTGAAAAGCACATCCTCTCCAAAAAAATCTGTTAGCTGCGTCTCTGCCGTGTTGTTCTTGTTATGTCAGAGTCGTTACGTCTTATTTTTATTGGTTTGCAGTTTTTATTCTTGTTATGCCATAGAGATAGCAGAAGCCGTGCCAACTTTTAAAAACCCTTTAAATTCAATGCCTTGAGTTTTTCGTGGGGTTTTTCATCCAACCCAAACCCGACAATTTGTTTCCGTGTTACTCGTTTCCGCCCACGTTTCAGCCTGTGCGGTAACACCCGGACACATTCACACTGTCACTGTGCGCTGCGGGCCTTGGCCACGCGCGAACCGGTAGGGCGCCCCAGCACCGCGCAAATCTGTTGACCGGCGCGAATCAAGGCGTCCAGGTCGATTCCGGTTTCAATACCCAGGCCGTTGAGCAGGTAAACCACGTCTTCGGTCGCGACATTACCGCTGGCGCCCTTGGCATATGGGCAGCCGCCGAGGCCGGCGATGGAACTGTCGAACACCGCGATGCCTTCCAGCAGGCTGGCGTAGATGTTGGCCATGGCCTGGCCGTAAGTATCGTGAAAGTGCCCGGCCAGTTTTTCACGTGGTACATCGGCCGATACCACTTCGAACATCTTGCGGGTCGCGCCAGCGGTGCCGGTGCCGATGGTGTCTCCCAGCGAAACCTCGTAGCAGCCCATCGCATAGAGCTCACGAGCAACCCGGGCGACTTGTTCCGGTGCGATGTCCCCTTCGTAAGGGCAGCCCAGCACGCAGGACACGTAACCGCGCACGCTGACGCCATGTTGTCTGGCGGCGTCCATGATCGGCACGAAGCGCTCGAGGCTCTCGCTGATCGAGCAATTGATGTTGCGCTGGGAAAACGATTCGGACGCTGCGGCAAACACGGCGACTTCCTTGACCCCGGCGGCGATGGCATCTTCAAAGCCCCGCAGGTTGGGGGCGAGGGCGCCATAGGTCACGCCCGGCTTGCGCTGGATCTGCGCGAAGACCTCGGCGGAGCCGGCCATTTGCGGCACCCATTTGGGCGAGACGAAACTGCCGACTTCTATATAGCCCAGGCCGGCGGCGGTCAGCGCGTCGACCAGTTGCACCTTGTCTGCAACGCTGATGGGCTGGGCTTCGTTTTGCAGACCGTCGCGGGGGCCGACTTCGACCAGGCGTACGTGGGTGGGTAGGGACATGGAGGATTCACCTGTAGTAGTGGGCGAACGACGATCTACTGTGGGAGCGGGCTTGCTCGCGAAGGCGTCGGGCCAGCCGACATCCGTGTTGAATGACAGACCGCTTTCGCGAGCAAGCCCGCTCCCACATTAAATTGTTGTACGGTTATTGGACGGCCTGCTGGCTCTTGATTGTCTGTTCCAGCGCCTGGGTACAGCGCTCTTCGGCCGTGTCGAGTTCCAGTTTCATCTGTTCGATGTCCAGCAATTGCTGTTCAAGTTGTTCCCGACGCTCGGCGATTTTCGCCAGCATGCTGTGCAGTTGCTTGGTGTTACCGCTGGAGGGGTCATAGAGCTCGATCAGCTCGCGGCATTCGGCCAGGGAAAAACCAATGCGCTTGCCCCGCAGAATAAGCTTCAGGCTTACCTTGTCACGGGGCGAATAAATGCGTTCCTGGCCGCGGCGCTCGGGGCTGAGCAGGCCTTGCTCTTCATAGAAGCGAATGGCCCGTGTGGTGATGTCGAGCTCGCGGGCGAGGTCGGAAATGCTATAGGTCTGGCTGCTCATGGAAGCGCTCGAAAAAGGTCATGGCGCTAAGCTAATGGCAGGTTGACGTTTACGTCAAGGGGCATGGATCTTCGTTGTTATCACCGGCCTCTTCGCGAGCAAGCCCGCTCCCACAGGTGACCGCGTTCTCTCAGGGGAATGCGATCACCTGTGGGAGCGGGCTTGCTCGCGAAGAACGATGACGCGGTCCAAAGCCCTACACCTTATCGAGCTTCTTCTCATGCGCCGTAACCTGTTGGCACAACTCGATCATCTGCTCGCGCATCCAGCGGTTGGCCGGGTCCTGGTCGGTGCTTTCGTGCCAGTAGAGGTGAGTTTCCACCGGCGGAACCTCTTTAACCGGCAGGTTCACCGCGTACAAGTCATGGCGACGGGCGAAGCGTTCTGGCACGGTCATGACCATGTCGGTCTGCTGCAACACCTGGGACGCCATCAAGTAATGCTGGGAGCGCAGGGCGATCTTGCGCTGGATGCCCATTTTGCCCAGGGCCAGGTCGACATAACCCAGACCGCTGCGCCGGCTGGAGATATGGATGTGGGTCAGTGACAGATAATCGTCGAGGGTGAATTTCTCCTTGCCCGCCAACGGATGGCCCTTGCGCATGGCGCACACGTAACGGTCCTCCATCAACTTGACGTGACGCACCTGCGGGTCGGTGTTGAGTGGCGCATCCACCGCAAAATCGAGACGACCGGCTGCCAGTTCCTTGGTGGTCTCACGCCGTTTGGACAAGAAGCTTTCGATGATTACCGTCGGCGCCAGGCGTCGCAGGCGCTGGAACAGCGGCGGCAGGATCACCGCTTCAGTGAGGTCGGTCATGCTGATGCGGTAAGTCTTGACCGCCTGCAACGGGTTGAAGATGCGGCTTTCCTGCACCGACACCCGCAGCAAGGAGAGGGCGTTGCGCACGGGGCCGATGATGTTCTGCGCCATCGGTGTGGGCACCATGCCTTGGGCGGTACGCACGAAAAGCGGATCGTTGAAGGTCTCGCGCAGGCGGGCCAGAGCGTTCGAGACGGCTGGTTGAGTGATGCCGACAATCTGCCCGGCGCGCGTCAGGTTGGCTTCGGTGTAGATCGCGTCGAAGACGATGAAAAGGTTGAGGTCGACCTTGCTCAGATTCATTGCGCTGCGCTCTCTGCTTCTTGTTTTAGGAAGGTGGCTCGATCAGTCGATCATATATCGGTGATGAATGTTAATACACGCCGAGAATAGGCTAGGTAAATTATCAACGCTGTTCTAGCATCGATTGCATGACCTGAACAACCTCCCTTTAGAAGGTAGCTGCCCATGGATTTCGCTTATTCGCCCAAAGTGCAAGAACTGCGTGAGCGCGTGACCGCGTTCATGGACACCTACGTTTATCCCGCTGAAGCGGTGTTCGAACGCCAGGTCGCCGAGGGCGATCGCTGGCAGCCGACAGCGATCATGGAAGAACTCAAACTCAAGGCCAAAGCTGAAGGCCTGTGGAATTTGTTTCTGCCTGAATCCGAACTCGGCGCCGGCCTGACCAACCTCGAATATGCGCCATTGGCGGAAATCATGGGCCGCTCGCTGCTCGGTCCTGAGCCGTTCAACTGTTCCGCGCCGGACACCGGCAACATGGAAGTGCTGGTGCGTTACGCCAATGAAGAACAGAAGCAACGCTGGCTCGAACCGCTGTTGCGCGGCGAGATTCGCTCGGCGTTCGCCATGACCGAGCCGGACGTGGCCTCGTCCGACGCCACCAACATGGCCGCCCGCGCTGTGCGTGATGGCGACGAATGGGTGATCAACGGCAAGAAATGGTGGACCTCAGGGGCCTGCGATCCACGCTGCAAGATCCTGATCTTCATGGGCCTGAGCAATCCGGATGCACCGCGCCATGCGCAGCACTCGATGATTCTGGTGCCGGTGGATACCCCTGGCGTGAAGATTGTGCGTCCGCTGCCGGTGTTCGGTTACGACGACGCGCCTCACGGTCACGCCGAAGTACTGTTCGAAAACGTCCGGGTGCCGTACGAAAACGTCCTGTTGGGTGAAGGACGCGGCTTCGAAATTGCTCAGGGTCGCCTCGGCCCGGGCCGGATTCACCACTGCATGCGTTCGATCGGCATGGCCGAGCGTGCGTTGGAGCTGATGTGCAAACGTGCGGTCAACCGCACTGCGTTCGGCAAACCCCTGGCGCGTCTGGGCGGTAACATCGATAAAATCGCCGACTCGCGGATGGAGATCGACATGGCGCGCCTGCTGACGTTGAAAGCGGCGTACATGATGGACACCGTCGGCAACAAGGTGGCGAAGAGCGAAATCGCGCAGATCAAAGTCGTCGCGCCGAACGTGGCGTTGCGGGTGATCGACCGGGCGATCCAGATCCATGGCGGGGCAGGGGTTTCCAACGATTTCCCGTTGGCCTACATGTACGCCATGCAACGCACCCTGCGCCTGGCCGACGGCCCGGACGAAGTGCACCGCGCGGCGATCGGCAAGTTCGAGATCGGCAAATATGTGCCGAAGGAAATGATGCGTAGCGGTCAGTAAATCCGCGGCGCCTGCCATTCGCGAGCAAGCCCGCTCCCACATTTGACCGCACTCCCTTGAGAGAACTCGGTCACCTGTGGGAGCGGGCTTGCTCGCGAATGCGTCAGACCTTTCACCGCGAGGGTATCTGGTTCAATACACCCAAACCTCAACCCGCCGATTCTTGATCCGCCCCTCATCCCCGCTGTTGGTCGCCACCGGCATCTCGGCGCCGAACCCGCGAATCTCGCGAAACACCACGCCGCTTTTCACCAGCTCTCGCCGCACCGCCATGGCCCGCAGTTTCGACAGCAGATCGGCCCGCGCCGGGTCGCTCTTGGCGTCGCCAAACCCCACTAGCGTCACCTGCCGATTGGTTTTGTCGTGCTGCTTTATATAGTCGAGTACCCGCGACAGGTCTTGTCGGGCCTTGTTGTCCAGCGTCGCGCTGCCTTCTTCGAAACGGAAATTCACCGTCAGCCGCTGGGCATGACGGCTGAGTGCCTGATAACCCTCGGGCATCAACGCATTCGGCGTGACGGCCATGGCCTGCACAGTCTGTGCGATAAAGCCATTGGCTGCGACGATCGCCTGGCCTTTGCTGCTTTGCGCGAACTTCACCAAGGCCTTGGCCCAGGGATTTTTCCCATTCGGCGGCAGGTAAAAGAACAGCCGACGGGATAGCGGGTAATCTTCCGTCGCGATCAGGCTATTGACCGGCAGCATGGCCTGGGAGTCGCCATCGACAATCGCCACGGCTTTGGCCTGGCGCACATAAGGCAAACCGATGAAGCCGATGCCTTGCGGGTCCAGACTGACGGCGTCGGACAATTGCTCGCTGGATTCGAAGCGTTTCGCGTTGCCGCTCAGGGTTTTCCCACGCGGGCTGAGGACCAGTTCCTTGAACGTGTCATAGGTGCCTGATTGATCATCCCGCGCATAGAGATGAATCGTCCCACCGGTGCCGCCGAGTGCTTCCCAGGTTTTCGCTTCGCCGCTGAAGATTCGCGCCAGTTGTACGGTGTTGAGTTGCTTCAGCGGATTGTGCGGATGAAGGATGATTGCCAGCCCGTCGATGGCGATGACTTGCTCGGCAATCGGGCTTTTCAGGTCGCCCAGCGGCTCAAGATCCAGCCGTTCGTTGTCCTTGATCGGGCGCGACGAAGCCGCGAGATCGGCAGAGGCGATTCTCAGGGCTTTGAACCCGGTGCTGGAACCATGGGCCGCGATCTCCACCTCGACTCGGCGTCCCTGAACGGTTTCGCCGACGATGCGTTGTTCGTTGGCTTTGTCCGGGGCTTCGCGATGAACCTTGAGCAGGCCCTGTTCACGCATCAAGCCCTCGACCAGCGCCGGGCCCAATGCTGCGCCAATGGTGTTGGAGCCCTGGATGCGCAACACCGGGCCACGTTCGGGCGTCGGCAAATCGCTGGCCGACACTGTTAACGGCAGCAGGGCGGCGAGCATCGACACAAACAACACGCGCAGCGTCATGCCGGCACCTTATAAGCCTGGGAAAGTGCCGGGAGAATAAGTCAGTAAGGTTGCTGAACGATGACAATTAACAAATGTGGGAGCGGGCTTGCTCGCGAATGCGGTCAATCATTCAACATTGATGTCGACTGACCCAGCGCCTTCGCGAGCAAGTCGAATCGTCGCACCGCCGCTCCCACATTGGTTTTGTGTAGATTTTGTAGGATCAGCTCAACTCAAGCCAGATCGGTGCGTGATCGGAGGGCTTTTCCATTGCGCGCAAATCGTAATCCACGCCGGCATCCTTCACTCGCGGCAACAATCCATGGGAGGCCATGATCAAGTCAATCCGCAGCCCGCGCTTGGGTTCATCTTCAAAACCGCGGCTGCGGTAGTCGAACCAGCTGAAACGGTCGGCAACGTCCGGGTTCAGGTGACGGAAGCTGTCCACCAGGCCCCAATTCTTCAAGCGGGCCATCCATTCGCGTTCTTCCGGCAGGAAGCTGCATTTGCCGGTTTTCAGCCAGCGTTTCATGTTGTCCGGGCCGATGCCGATGTCGCAGTCTTCCGGGGAAATGTTCACATCGCCCATCACCACAATCGGCTGGTCGTTGCTGAACTGGCTTTCCAGCAATTGCTGCAAATCGCTGTAGAAACGTTCCTTGGCCGGGAATTTGGTGGGGTGATCGCGGCTTTCGCCCTGTGGGAAATAGCCGTTCATGATGGTCACCGGCACGCCATTGGCGTCGGCGAAAGTGCCCCAGATGAAGCGTCGCTGGGCGTCTTCTTCGTCAGTGGTGAAACCTTTGTACAAGGCAATCGGTGCCTGGCGCGAGAGCAGGGCCACGCCGTAATGGCCTTTTTGCCCATGGAAATGCACGTGATAACCCAGTGCTTGAACCTCGGCCAGGGGGAACTGGTCGTCGTGGACCTTGGTTTCCTGCAGGCCGATCACGTCCGGTTGATGCTTTTCAATCAGCGCCGCCAGCTGATGCGGGCGAGCGCGCAGCCCGTTGATGTTGAAGGAGACGATCTTCATGGTCGGCAGTCCTGGCAAAAATGCGATGCTAGCTGACATGTAGGAATGGGGCCAGCCTTGGGGTGAGGCGATTCGTTGTGTTCTGTCAGAGATGTGTTGGCAGATCGGGCCTCTTCGCGGGCAAGCCTCGCTCCTACAAATTGGGTGTTGATCATTTAATCGTGGCTCGACGCGAACTTTGTAGGAGCGAGGCTTGCCCGCGAAGGCGTCAGCCCGGTCGATGAAGCTCCCGGCTTGGTCTATACCTGTCTGGGGAACTGTGAAGCCACCCAAAGGCTCGTACCAATAAGAACGCGGCCTTCTGAGCCGCGCCCAGGGGAGATCTACCGCTATGCCCGAAACCTCGACCGCCATCGCCGATATTCACATGCTCGACAGCGGCTATTCCCGCGAAGCACGCTCCCTGTTGTATCAGGCGTACCGGCACGAGCCGACATTCGGCTACTTGTTCGAAGCCGAACGCCCCGGTTATGAACAGCGAGTACGGGCCACGGTGCGCGAACTGGTCAAGCAACACTTTCTTCAGGAGTTGCCAGCCATCGGCCTGCTAGTGAATGACCGCTTGATCGGCATCGCCCTGATCGCACCGCCACAACGCCGCCTGGGCATCACCGAAAGTTGGGCCTGGCGTCTGCGGATGGTACTCAGCACCGGGTTTCGCTGCACCCGCCGCTACCTCGATTACCACGCCGCCGTGATGGCGTGCGTGCCGTCTGACTCGGTGCATGTCCTGCCGCTGCTGGGGGTTCATCCGCAATTCCAGGGCAAGCACTTCGGCGAACAATTGCTACAGGCGGTCCATAACTGGTGCGCGGTCGATGAGCACTCACAGGGTGTGATCCTCGACACCGGGAATCCTCGTTATCTGGAGTTCTATAAGCGTCAGGGCTACGAGGAAATCGGCGAAGTGGCCGTAGGACCGATTCGTGAGCACGTGTTTTTCCACGCCAACCCGCAGGTGTTACAAACAGCAACGGCATAAGGGTAGAACTTTCGCGGCAGGTCAGGCTCTATCAGGCTCCCAAGCTCGTGATAGCATCCGCGCTATGAAGTTTCCCGGAAGATTTACCAGTGGCGTGTTGATGCTGATCTCCAGCTGCGCGGCGCTGGCGCAAAGTGAATTGGATGTGCGGATCAAACCGTCCAACGATGAACTGAAGGCCAATATAGAAGGCTATATCGGTAGCCTCGGCGATCGCGATGAAGAAGCCTTGCTGCGCTTCAGTCGCGGCGCCGAAGAACAGGCGCGCAAGGCCGCCCAGGCCTTGGGTTATTACCAGCCGCAAATCGACAGCGACGTGAAGGGCGGCAAGACGCCGCGCCTGGTGCTGAACATCGACCCCGGTGAGCCGATCCATTTGCGCAACGTCACGGTGCGCATCGACGGCCCGGCGGCCTCCTTCAAGTCCTTTCGAGTACCGAAAAGCGATCTACTCAAACCCGGCGCGGTGCTGAACCATGGCCGTTACGAAGACGCCAAGCGGCTGATCCAGAACCAGGCCTCACGCTACGGCTTTTTCAGTGGGCGCTTCACCCGCCAGAAACTCTTGGTGGACCCGCGCGCCGGCGTCGCCGACATCGAATTGATCTACGACAGCGGCCCACGCTATGCGCTGGGCAAGGTCAGTTTTGAAGGCGACACGCCGTTCGACGAAGACCTGCTGCAACGCATGGTGCCGTTCAAGGCCGGTACGCCTTACGACTCCGAACTGATCGCCGAACTCAATCAGGCGCTGCAATCGAGCGGTTATTTCGAGGGCGTGCGCGTCGACGCGGCGCCGACCGCGTCCAAGGATGACGTGATCCCGGTGGCGGTCAAACTGGAAACCCGCAAGCCACGGACCATGGGCCTCGGTCTGGGCTTTTCCACCGACGTCGGTCCACGGGTCAAAGCCAACTGGACGCGGCATTGGGTCAATCCTCAAGGGCATAGTTACGGCTGGGAGGCCGAGATTTCGGCGCCACGGCAGAACGTCGGGCTGTTTTACGACGTTCCGCTGGACCCACCATTGACCGACAAACTGCGTTTTGCCGGTGGTTATCAATATGAAGAAATCGCTGGCACCGATACCCTCAGCAAACTGCTGACCCTCGGCCCCGAATGGCACAGCAAGTTGCCCAGCGGCTGGCAGCGGGTGGTATCACTCAAATGGCAGCGTGAGGAATACCAACTCGGTGACGATTCGGGGCTCAGCACCTTGCTGATGCCCGGCGTGAGCTATTCGTACCTGAAAAGTGACAACCGCATCGATCCGCACAACGGTTATCGCCTGCAATTCGAAACCAAAGTCGCCAAGGAAGGGTTGGGTTCGGACACCAACTTGCTCTACGGCACGGCGCTGGTTAAAGGCCTGACCACGGTCTTCGACAAACACCGCTTGCTCGGTCGGGTGCAGGTCGGCGGCAGCGCCACCAACGGCTACAAATCCGTTCCGCCGTCCTTGCGCTTCTTCGCCGGTGGCGATCAGAGCGTGCGCGGTTACGACTACCAGAGCCTGTCTCCGGAAAACTCCGATGGCGACCGTATCGGTGGCCGCTACATGGTGGCCGGCAGCGTCGAGTATCAATACTCGGTCGCCGAAAAATGGCGGGTCGCTACCTTCATCGACCAGGGCAACTCCTTCAATACACTCGAACTGCCGAACCTCAAAACCGGGGTCGGTATTGGTGTGCGCTGGGTTTCGCCGGTGGGGCCGATTCGCCTTGACCTGGCCCACGCGATGGACGACGACGGCGGCATTCGATTGCACTTTTCCATGGGGCCTGAGCTGTGAAGCGTGGTTTGAAAATAACGCTGCTGGCGATCCCGGCGCTGCTGATGCTGATCGTGCTGACACTGGTCACCGTGCTGGGTACTCCGACGGGCAGTCGCTGGGCGCTCGGGTTTGTGCCGGGTTTGACCGTGGAGAATTTCCAGGGCCGTTTGGGGGGGCAGTGGAGCGCCGATCATCTGGAGTGGCAGCAGGACAGCAGCCGGGTCGAGCTGGACAAAGCGATTTTCGCCTGGTCGCCGCTGTGCCTGATGCGCATGACGTTGTGCATCGAGCAATTGCAGGCCGAGCAGGTCAGCCTGCAATTCCCGCCGGGCGTGGAAGAGGAAAGCAGCGGGCCGATCAGTCTGCCGGACTTGAAATTGCCGCTGGCCATCGAATTGGGCGACGTCAAAATCGGCCGCCTGCTGTTCAACGGCAGTGAAGAACTCAAGGGGCTGCAACTGGCGGCGCACTGGACCGAGAAGGGTTTGCAGATCGACTCGGTGCATTTGCAGCGTGATGAACTGAGCCTGAACCTGTCTGGTCTGTTGCAACCGAGCGGTAACTGGCCGCTGACTGCTGAAGGCAAACTGACCTTGCCAGCGCCGGGTACCGAACCATGGGCACTGGCCTTGAAGGTCGACGGCGATCTGCTGAAAACCCTGAACCTGAAAGCCGACAGCAGCGGCTACCTGAACGGCCAACTCACTGGCGAGCTGCAACCGCTGGCGGAAAACTTGCCGGCCAAAGTGCGCATCACCGCTGACGGCTTCAAGGCCAGCGCCGATCTACCGGACACCCTGCAACTCAATCAACTGGAACTCACCGGCGACGGCGACCTGAAAAACGGCTACCAGTTGCTCGGCAAAGCCACGTTACCCGCAGAGCAAGGCCCGGTTGCGCTGTTGCTGCAAGGCAAGGTCGACGCCAAGGGCGCGCAAATCGCCGGCCTTGACCTGACGGCCAACGACAAACAGAGCCTCAAGCTCACCGGGCAAGTGGACTGGAGCAAAGGCCTGAGTGCTGAAGCGAAAATCGACTGGCTGGATTTCCCGTGGCACCGTCTCTATCCGCTGATCGACGAGCCGCAAGTGGCGCTGCGCAGCTTCAACGGTGAGGTCTCCTACACCGACGGCAACTACATCGGTAACTTCAAAGCCGCACTGGATGGCCCGGCCGGAGCGTTCAGTCTGAACAGCCCGTTCAGCGGCGATCTGACCAAAATCCACCTGCCGCAATTCAAACTCGAAGCCGGGCAGGGCAAGGCCGAAGGGCACCTGAATCTGCAGTTCGCCGACGGTATCGCCTGGGATACGGCGCTGGACCTCTCGGCAATCAACCCGGCGTACTGGCTCGCGGAATTGCCGGGCACCTTGGCTGGGCCATTGCGCAGCAAAGGCGAGATGAAAAATGAACAACTCAGCCTGACCGCCGACCTGGACCTGAAAGGCAAGCTGCGCGGGCAACCGGCGGTGTTGCAAGCCAAGGCCGATGGCGACGGCGAGCAGTGGAACCTCAATACCTTGCAGATTCGCCTCGGCGACAACAGCATCAACGGCAAAGGCAGCCTGCAACAGAAGCTCACCGGCCAGCTCGACATCAAGCTGCCGCGTCTGGCCCAGCTCTGGCCGCAACTGCGCGGTCAGCTCAATGGTCGGGTCGATGTCGCCGGCACGCTCAAAGCGCCACAAGGCAAGCTCGGTCTGCAAGGCACGCAACTGGCCTTCGAAGACAATCGCCTGCAAAGCCTCAATCTGGACGCCACCCTCGACAGCGCCCAGCGGGCGAAAATCGACCTCAAGGGCAGCGGCATTCAGACCGGCGACACGTCACTGGGCACATTGACCGCCAGCGGTCAGGGCGACATCAAAAATCAGAAACTCGCCCTCGACTTGCAAGGACCGAAGCTGAAACTGGCGCTCGGTCTCGACGGCACGCTGGATAAGGGCAATTGGCGTGGGCGTCTGGCCAGTGGGCTTATTCAGGCCGGTGGTCAGGACTGGAAGCTGCAAAATCCGGCGAAGCTTGAGCGACTGGCGGACGGCAAAATCAACTTCGGCGCCCATTGCTGGATGTCCGGCCCGGCCAGCCTGTGCGGCGAAGACCAGCGCTTGATGCCCGAGCCGAAGCTGCGTTATCACCTCAAACAGTTCCCCATCGACAGCCTCGCGCAATGGTTGCCGAAGGATTTCGCCTGGCAGGGCAAGCTCAACGCCGACCTGCAACTGGACTTGCCGGCCAGCGGCCCGAACGGTCTGGTCAGCATCGACGCCAGTGGCGGCACCTTGCGTATGCGTGAGAAGGAGCAATGGCTGGACTTCCCGTACCAGACCCTGAAACTCACCAGCAAACTCACGCCAAAACGCATCGACACCGACCTCAACTTTGTCGGCGGCAAGCTCGGTGAGCTGATGGTTCAGGCGCAAATCAACCCGCTGCCGAAGAACAAACCGCTGACCGGTTCATTCCGCCTCAGTGGCCTGGACTTGTCGGTGGCGCGGCCGTTTGTGCCGATGGTCGAGAAACTCACCGGGCATTTGAGCGGCAGCGGCACATTGTCCGGCGGACTGCTGGCGCCGTTGGTCAATGGCAACCTTGAGCTGCGCGACGGTGAAATCTCCGGGCCTGAACTGCCGATGGCGCTCGAAGCCTTGCAACTTCAAGCCGTGATTGCCGGCGAAACCGTGCAACTGAACGGCGGCTGGAAAAGCGGCAAGACCGGGCACGGCAGCCTCAATGGCAACATCGCTTGGGGCCAGGCGCTGGTGGTGGATCTGGCGCTCAAGGGCTCGCAGTTGCCGGTCACCGTAGAACCCTACGCCGCGCTGGAAGTCGCGCCGGACCTGAAGATCTCCATGAAGGACGACAGACTGGCAATCGTCGGCAAAGTGCTGGTGCCAAAGGGCGAGATCATCGTGCGCGAGCTGCCGCCGTCCACGGTCAAGGTCTCCGATGACACGGTGATCGTCGGTCAGCAGACCGAAGAGGGCAAACCGCCGATGGCCATGGCGATGGACATCGATGTGGTGGTGGGGCAGGACAAACTCAGCTTTGCCGGGTTCGGCCTGACCGCCAACCTGCAAGGCCAGGTGCATATCGGCGACAACATGGACACCCGTGGCGAGCTGTGGCTCAACGACGGGCGTTATCGCGCTTACGGTCAGCGACTGACGGTGCGCCGGGCGCGCCTGTTGTTTGCCGGTCCCATCGATCAGCCGTATCTGGACATCGAAGCGATTCGCCAGACCGACGATGTCATTGCCGGCATTCGCCTGAGTGGCAGCGCCGAGCAGCCGACCACGCAGATCTTTTCCGAACCGGCGATGAGTCAGGAGCAGGCATTGTCCTATCTGGTGCTGGGGCGTCCGCTGAGCACCACCGGTGAAGACAACAACATGCTCGCCCAGGCCGCCCTCGGGTTGGGCTTGATGGGCAGCTCCGGCGTGACCAGCGGCTTGGCCAAGGATCTGGGCATTCAGGACTTCCAGCTCGACACCCAAGGCAGCGGCACTAGCACCGCCGTGGTGGCCAGCGGCAACATCTCGGAAAAACTCAGCCTGCGTTATGGCGTCGGGGTGTTCGAACCGGCCAACACCATCGCCTTGCGCTACAAACTGAGCAAAAAGGTCTACCTCGAAGCCGCCAGCGGCGTGGCCAGTTCGCTGGACATCTTCTACAAGCGGGATTTCTAGGCCCGCCCCACTTCATAACCGAGTCGCTGCCTTCGCGAGCAAGCCCGCTCCCACATTCGACCGAGTCGCTACATAAGCATGCGATCAAATGTGGGATCGGGCTTGCTCGCGAAGGCGGCAGTGCGGTCACTACAAATCCCGTCGCCACTTATCAGTCAAATACAAAGCATCCTAACTATTGCGTTGACATTCTCTGCCTAGGCAGTAACATCTCGACATACATTCTCTGCCTAGGCAGCTAATCGGTGGTCAGATGAAACATTTCACCTCATACGATTTCCATAATTGCCATCTCGGCCTTTTGCTCGGGCGCGCTGCGCTGCTCAAGGACCGGATCATCGACACACACATGGAACCCCACGGCATCACCGCCGCGCAGTTCAAAGTGCTGATCATCATGGCCCAGTTCGGCGTCGATACCCCGGCCGAGCTGTGCCGTCACCTGTCGCTGGACAGCGGTTCGATGACCCGCATGCTCGATCGTCTGGAACAAAAAGGTTTCCTCGCCCGCCAACGCTCTGAGGCAGACCGGCGTCAGGTTCAGTTGGTGCTGACCGAACAGGGCCAGCGGCTGACCGATCAGTTGCCGCAGATCGGCGCCGACGCCATGAATGAACTGGCCGGCGCCATCACCCCGGAAGAATTGAAAACCCTGGAACAGATCCTGAAGAAAATTCTGGTAGCCGCGGGTGACTCGATCACCCTGCTGCGGGTAGGTGGCCATGAACAGTAAAAGCCTGCGCAGCGGATTGAGCCTGGTGCTGTTGGCCATGAGCCTCGCCGGTTGTGCCAGTTACAGCGGCCTGACCACCGAAGGCGTCAGCCTCGATGCGAAAAATCTAAAGGCCGGGCAATCCCTCAACGGCGTGACGCTGTCGCCCGCGGCGTGGCCGAAAAGCGACTGGTGGAAAAGCCTCGGCGATCCGCAACTCGACGGTCTGATCCGCGAAGCCTTGCACGACAGCCCCGACATGCAAATCGCCGACGCCCGCGCCCATCAGGCCAGCGCCGCTGCCTATGCCGTCGGCGCCGCGCGGATGCCGACCCTCGATGCCAGCGCCGGCGTCAGCCGTTCGCGTCTGGCCCGCGATCAGGACCCGAGCGGGCAGGGCGGCACCTATTCCACCGTGCGTAATCTCGGTGCGAGTTTCAATTACAACTTCGACCTTTGGGGCGGTCAGCGCGACGCCTGGGAAGCCGCATTGGGCCAGGCCCGTGCCGCCGAAGTCGATCAGCAGGCCGCGCAGCTGACCTTGTCCGCCGATGTCGCCCGCGCCTACAGCGATCTGGGGCAGGCGCACATCATCCATGACCTGGCCAGCGAAGACCTCAAGCGCACCCAACAAATGCTCGACCTCAGCCAGCGTCGCCTGAGCTCGGGGATCGACAGCCAGTACCAGTTCCAGCAGACCGAAAGCCTGGAAGCCAGCGCCGAAGCCAGCCTGATCGACGCCGAGAAACGCCTGCAAAGCGCGAAAATCGCCTTGGCGGTGCTGCTGGGCAAAGGCCCGGATCGCGGCAATGAAATCGTCCGACCGAAAGTTCTCCAGGCCAGCGCCGTGGCGTTGCCGTCGGTGCTGCCGGCGGAGTTGCTCGGTCGTCGCCCGGACCTGGTGGCGGCACGCTGGCGGGTTGAAGCCGCGAGCAAAAACATCGCGGCGGGCAAGACTCAGTTTTACCCCAACCTCAACCTGAGCGCGGCGGCCGGTGTCGAATCATTGCTGGGCGATGCGATGTTCGGTTCCGCCAGTCGCTTCTTCAATGTCGCGCCGACGATCTCGGTGCCGATTTTCGACGGTGGCCGTTTGCGGGCCGACCTCGATTCCCGCGACGCCGATTACGACCTCGCGGTGGCGCAGTACAACAAAAGTCTGGTGAAAGCCCTGGGCGATGTCAGCGACACCATCAACCAGTTGCGCGATATCGGCCGGCAAATCGGCGCCCAGCAGCACGCCACCGACATTGCCCAGGATTCTTACAACACCGTGGTCCAACGCTACGGTTCCGGTATCGGTAATTACCTGGATGTGCTCAGCATCGAGCAGCAATTGCTCCAGGCCCAGCGTCAACTGGCCAACCTGAATGCCGAGCAGATCGACCTGTCGATTCAACTGATGCAAGCGCTGGGCGGCGGCTTCCAGGGCGAAACCCTGACCGCAGCCAACGCAACCCCAGCCACGCAGCACAACTAATTCAAGGTACCCGTCATGGCCACTGTCGATACATCCCAAGCCCCTGACAACGCTCAAGACACGAGCAATCCACGCAAGCGCAAAGTGATGCTGTTTGCACTGACCATCGTGGTGATCCTCGCCGGGCTCGGCGTGTGGGGTTATCAAGAATTTTACGGTCGCTGGAACGAAAGCACCGACGACGCCTATGTGAACGGCAACGTGGTGGAAATCACCCCGCTGGTCACTGGCACCGTGGTCAGCATCGGTGCCGACGATGGCGACCTGGTCCACGAAGGCCAGGTGCTGGTCAACTTTGACCCGAACGACGCCGAAGTCGGTCTGCAAAGTGCCCAAGCCAATCTGGCTCGCACCGTGCGCCAGGTGCGCGGTTTGTACAGCAATGTCGACGGCATGAAAGCCCAGGTCAATGCGCAGCAGGCCGAAGTGCAGAAAGCCCAGGACAACTTCAATCGGCGGAAAAACCTTGCCGCCGGCGGGGCGATTTCCCAGGAAGAACTGTCCCACGCCCGTGATGACCTGACCTCGGCGCAGAACGCCCTGGCCAACGCCAAACAACAGCTCATGACCACCAGCGCGCTGGTTGATGACACCGTGGTGTCGTCGCATCCAGACGTGATGTCCGCCGCCGCGCAATTGCGTCAGGCGTACCTGAACAATGCCCGCAGCACCTTGATCGCGCCGGTCACCGGTTACGTGGCCAAACGCAGTGTGCAACTGGGCCAGCGGGTCCAGCCGGGCACCGCGCTGATGGCGGTGATTCCGCTGGATCAGCTGTGGATCGACGCCAACTTCAAGGAAACCCAGCTGCGTGACATGCGCATCGGTCAGCCGGTGGACATCGAGGCCGACCTCTACGGCAGCGACGTCAAATACAGCGGCACCATCGACAGCCTCGGCGCCGGGACTGGCAGCGCGTTTGCCTTGCTGCCGGCACAGAACGCCACCGGTAACTGGATCAAGATCGTCCAGCGGGTACCGGTGCGGATTCACATCAATGCCGAAGAGCTGGCCAGGCACCCATTGCGGGTCGGCCTGTCGACTCAAGTCGATGTGAATCTGCGTGACCAGAGTGGTCCGGTGCTGGCGCAACAGTCGCCGCAAAAGGCTTCGTTCAGCACCGGCATCTACGACCGTCAGTTGGCCGAGGCCGACGCGATGATCACCCAGTTAATCCATGACAACAGCGCCGCGGTCAGTAAAACCGCGCACCGCTGATTGGTCATCACGCCGCCCCTGTGGGAGTGAGCCTTTGTGGCGAGGGAGCTTGCTCCCGCTGGGTCGCGAAGCGACCCCAAAAGCTCTGCGACTGCTTCGCAGCCGAGCGGGAGCAAGTTCCCTCGCCACAAAGGCTCGCTCCCACAAGGTCAGCTGCGTCTGTAACGGGCGCAGCGCCAGCCCCGCTCCAAAAAATTCAGCTCCAAAGGATTTGCGATGAGCAATAACGCGTCTTTCACGCCGCCCAGCCTGCTGCTCAGTACCATCGGCCTGTCGCTGGCGACCTTCATGCAGGTGCTCGACACCACCATCGCCAACGTGGCTTTGCCAACGATTTCCGGCAACCTGGGCGTGAGTTCGGAGCAGGGCACCTGGGTCATCACCTCGTTTGCCGTGAGCAACGCCATCGCGCTGCCACTGACCGGTTGGCTCAGCCGGCGTTTCGGTGAGGTGAAGCTGTTTCTCTGGGCGACGATGCTGTTCGTGCTGGCCTCGTTTCTCTGTGGCATCTCGACCTCGATGCCAGAGCTGATCGGCTTTCGGGTGCTTCAAGGCCTGGTGGCAGGTCCCTTGTACCCGATGACCCAGACGCTGCTGATTGCAGTTTATCCACCCGCCAGGCGAGGCATGGCCCTGGCGTTGCTGGCAATGGTCACGGTGGTGGCACCGATTGCAGGGCCGATCCTCGGCGGCTGGATTACTGACAGCTACAGCTGGCCGTGGATTTTCTTTATCAACGTACCGATCGGGGTTTTCGCGGTGATGGTCGTGCGCCAGCAACTCAAGGCGCGTCCTGTGATGACCAGTTACCAGCCGATGGATTACGTGGGTTTGATCACCTTGATCATCGGTGTCGGCGCGTTGCAGGTGATCCTCGACAAGGGCAATGATCTGGACTGGTTCGAATCGAACTTCATCATCGTCGGCGCGGCTATTTCAGTGATTGCCCTGGCGGTGTTCGTGATCTGGGAAATGACCGACAAACACCCGGTGGTCAACCTGCGGCTGTTCGCTTACCGCAACTTCCGTATCGGCACCATTGTGCTGGTGGGCGGTTATGCCGGGTTCTTCGGCATCAACCTGATCCTGCCACAATGGCTGCAAACCCAGATGGGCTACACCGCCACCTGGGCCGGATTGGCGGTGGCGCCGATCGGTATTTTGCCGGTGCTGCTGTCGCCGTTTGTCGGCAAGTACGCGCACAAGTTCGACCTCCGACTATTGGCTGGTGGCGCGTTCCTCTGCATCGGTTTGAGTTGCTTCATGCGCGCCGGGTTTACCAACGAAGTGGACTTCCAGCACATCGCGCTGGTGCAATTGTTCATGGGCATTGGCGTGGCGCTGTTCTTCATGCCGACCCTGAGCATTTTGATGTCGGACTTGCCGCCGAGCCAGATTGCTGACGGCGCAGGACTTGCGACCTTCCTGCGGACCCTGGGCGGTAGTTTTGCGGCATCGTTGACCACCTGGATCTGGATTCGCCGGGCCGATCAACACCATGCATATTTGAGTGAAAGCATTACCACGTATGAGCCGGCGACCCGGGAGGCGTTGAACACGCTCGGCGGGGCGGGTAACCCGGCTTACGCGCAACTGGATCATGTGCTGACCAGCCAGGCGTACATGCTCTCCACCGTGGATTACTTCACGTTGCTGGGGTGGGCGTTCATGGGGTTGATTCTGCTGGTGTGGCTGGCGAAACCGCCGTTTGCGGCAAAGGCGGGGCCGGCCTCGGCGGGGCATTGATCGAAACCTTGTAGGAGCGAGGCTTGCCCGCGAAGGCGTCATATCAGTCAACATTGATGTTGAATGTGGCGACGCCTTCGCGGGCAAGCCTCGCTCCTACAGGGGTTTCATTCTGCAGTCAGGCGCGGGTTACCAAAATCAAATGGCGCCAACGCAAACCCTTGCTCATCCACCTGCAACGCCCAGCCCTGACGGTCCCAATCCCCCAACACAATGCGTTTGGCCGCCTGCTCGCCAATCTGCAACTTGTGGATGGCCGGGCGATGGGTATGCCCGTGGATCAAGGTTCTCACGCCATATTGCTGCATGACCCGCGGCACTTCCTCAGGTGTGACATCAACAATGTCATTGGCCTTCATCCGCACCTGCGCACGGCTTTCACTGCGCAGCTTGTGCGCCAGTTTATGGCGCGTGCGCAAGGGCAGGTGCCGCAGGATAAACAGGGTGATCGGGTTGCGCAGGTAACGTCGCAGCTTCATATAGCCGACGTCGCGGGTGCAGAGGCTGTCGCCATGCATCAACAGCACCGGCTCGCCGTAAAACTGCACGACACTCGGGTCTTTCAACAACGTGCAGCCGGCCTGTTTGCAGAAGGCCTGGCCAAGCATGAAGTCGCGATTGCCGTGCATCAGAAAAATGGCCGTGCCGCTGTCGCTGAGGTCGCGCAGGGCCTGGCAGATGGAACGCTGGAACGGCGTCATGGCATCGTCGCCAATCCACGCCTCGAAAAAGTCGCCCAGAATGTACAACGCACTCGCTGAGCGGGCACGTCTAGCGAGCAAATCCAGAAACGCCCGGGTAATGTCCGGGCGCTCCTCTTCCAGATGCAAGTCTGAAATCAGCAGTATCACTCAATGATCTCGGCTTTCTCGATGATCACGTCTTCTGCGGGTACGTCCTGGTGGCCGGCTTTGGAAGTCGTGGCCACGCCTTTGATCTTGTCGACCACGTCGGTGCCTCCGACTACTTTGGCGAATACAGCGTAGCCCCAACCCTGAACGGTCTTGGCGCTGTGGTTCAGGAAGCTGTTGTCAGCCACGTTGATGAAGAACTGGGCGGAAGCCGAATGCGGCTCCATGGTGCGGGCCATGGCCACGCTGTACTTCACGTTCGGCAGGCCGTTGTCGGCTTCGTTCTGGATGCTTGGGCGCTTGTCTTTCTTTTCTTTCATGCCTGGCTCGAAACCGCCGCCCTGGATCATGAAGTTGCCGATGACACGGTGGAAAACAGTGTTTTCGTAGTGACCGGCTTTAACGTACTCGATGAAGTTGGCCACGGTGATCGGGGCTTTCTCAGCATTCAGCTCCAGGACGATGTCGCCGAAGTTGGTGGACAGTTTGACTTGGGTCATGATCGGTACTCTTTTTTCTATGAATTCGTGGGTTTCAGGGAGTTCAGGCCCTCAACCGGTCCGGCCAGTGTCGGCCAAGGCAGGCAGTTTAGCGTGCCGGGCGCGAATTTCGAGGCTGTTTTTCATTGCCAGCCGATTAAATGCAGCCGATTGCCGGCCTGCTCTGTCAGCCACTTGACAGCATCGGCTATGATAAGCCCCTTTGATTTATAACAGCCGCTTTGATTTGGCCAACTGGCCGCGCACTTGTACGTTCAAGGATCCTATGAGCAAGCCCACTGTCGACCCTACCTCGAATTCCAAGACCGGCCCTGCCGTGCCGGTCAATTTCCTGCGCCCGATCATCCAGGCGGACCTGGACTCGGGTAAGCACACGCAGATCGTCACCCGTTTCCCGCCTGAGCCCAACGGCTACCTGCACATCGGTCACGCCAAGTCGATCTGTGTGAACTTCGGTCTGGCTCAGGAATTCGGCGGCGTCACGCACCTGCGTTTCGACGACACCAACCCGGCCAAGGAAGACCAGGAATACATCGACGCGATCGAAAGCGACGTCAAATGGCTGGGCTTCGAATGGTCCGGTGAAGTGCGCTATGCCTCGCAGTATTTCGACCAGTTGCACGACTGGGCGGTAGAGCTGATCAAGGCCGGCAAGGCTTACGTCGACGACCTGACCCCCGAGCAAGCCAAGGAATACCGTGGCAGCCTGACCGAGCCGGGCAAGAACAGCCCGTTCCGTGACCGCTCGGTTGAAGAAAACCTCGACCTGTTCGCCCGTATGAAGGCCGGCGAATTCAAGGACGGCGCACGCGTGCTGCGGGCCAAGATCGACATGGCCTCGCCGAACATGAACCTGCGCGACCCGATCATGTATCGCATCCGTCACGCGCATCACCACCAGACCGGTGACAAGTGGTGCATCTACCCGAACTACGACTTCACCCACGGTCAGTCGGACGCCCTCGAAGGCATCACCCACTCGATCTGCACCCTGGAGTTCGAAAGCCATCGTCCGCTGTACGAGTGGTTCCTCGAGAACCTGCCAGTACCGGCGAAACCGCGTCAGTACGAGTTCAGCCGCCTGAACCTGAACTACACCATCACCAGCAAGCGCAAGCTCAAGCAGCTCGTGGACGAGAAACACGTCAATGGTTGGGACGATCCGCGCATGTCCACGCTGTCGGGTTTCCGTCGCCGTGGCTACACGCCGAAATCGATCCGCAACTTCTGCGAAATGATCGGCACCAACCGCTCCGACGGCGTCGTCGACTTTGGCATGCTTGAATTCAGCATCCGTGACGACCTTGACCACAGCGCCCCACGCGCCATGTGCGTGTTGCGTCCGCTGAAAGTCGTGATCACCAACTACCCGGAAGGCCAGGTCGAAAACCTCGAATTGGCGTGCCACCCGAAAGAAGACATGGGCGTGCGCGTTCTGCCGTTCGCCCGTGAGCTCTACATCGACCGTGAAGACTTCATGGAAGAGCCGCCGAAGGGCTACAAGCGCCTGGAGCCAAACGGCGAAGTGCGTCTGCGCGGCAGCTACGTGATCCGTGCCGACGAAGCGATAAAGGACGCCGATGGCAACATCGTCGAACTGCGTTGCTCCTACGATCCGGAAACGCTCGGCAAGAACCCTGAAGGTCGCAAGGTCAAAGGCGTGGTGCACTGGGTGCCGGCTGCGGCCAGCGTCGAGTGCGAAGTGCGTCTGTATGATCGCCTGTTCCGTTCGGCCAACCCTGAGAAGGCCGAAGACAGCGCCAGTTTCCTGGACAACATCAACCCTGACTCGCTGCAAGTTCTCACTGGTTGTCGTGCCGAGCCTTCGCTGGGCAATGCACAGCCGGAAGACCGTTTCCAGTTCGAGCGCGAAGGTTACTTCGTCGCGGATATCAAGGACTCGAAACCGGGCGCTCCGGTGTTCAACCGTACCGTGACCTTGCGTGATTCGTGGGGCCAGTGATTCAAGGAACAACATAAAGTGCTAACGATCTACAACACGCTCACCAAGAGCAAAGAAGTCTTCAAGCCGCTGGATGGCAACAAGGTGCGCATGTACGTCTGCGGGATGACCGTGTACGACTACTGCCACCTGGGCCATGGCCGCAGCATGGTCGCGTTCGACCTGGTGACCCGCTGGTTGCGGTTCAGCGGTTACGACCTGACCTACGTGCGCAACATCACCGACATCGACGACAAGATCATCAATCGGGCCAACGAGAACGGCGAGTCGTTCGAAGCTTTGACCGAACGCATGATCGCGGCGATGCACGAAGATGAAGCGCGCCTGAATATCAAGAAGCCGGACATGGAACCGCGTGCCACTGACCATATCCCGGGCATGCACGCGATGATCCAGACCTTGATCGACAAGGGCTACGCCTACGCACCGGGCAATGGCGACGTGTACTACCGCGTCGCCAAGTTCATGGGCTATGGCAAGCTGTCGCGCAAGAAGATCGAAGACCTGCGCATCGGCGCACGGATCGAAGTCGACGAGTCCAAGCAGGACCCGCTGGACTTCGTGCTGTGGAAAGCCGCCAAGCCGGGCGAGCCGAGTTGGGAATCGCCATGGGGCGCCGGGCGTCCGGGCTGGCACATCGAGTGCTCGGTGATGTCGACCTGCTGCCTGGGTGAAACCTTCGACATTCATGGCGGCGGCAGCGACCTCGAGTTCCCGCACCATGAAAACGAAATCGCCCAGAGCGAAGCGGCCACCGGCAAGACCTACGACAACGCGTGGATGCATTGCGGCATGATTCGCATCAATGGCGA
>NZ_JBIVCD010000024.1:0-91664 GCF_044746425.1 Pseudomonas sp. NPDC086112
GAAAAGCGGTGAAAACCGCCTTTCAAACCCACAAAAACGTAAAGGATGTCCCCGGTCTCGATTGTAAAGGATGTATCCGTTTCTACATCGCGAAGGCGGTTCAACATTCAGCAAAAATGTCGACTGTTACACCGCTTTCGCGAGCAAGCCCGCTCCCACATAATCGCCGCCTGCCAGACATCGAGACCGGTTATGACCGCGATCCACATCAAGTTCCCTTCCCTGACTGTCAAGGCCGGCCCGCGAGCCTTGGCGCGCATCCGTGCAAATGGCTTGAGCGCCGCCGATGTGGGCACGCTGCCGGGCGCTGCCGGTGGCCCGAAAGCGTTGGGAATTCAGGGGCTGGATCTGGCGCTGTTCGGCGAATGGCTGCCGGCGGCGCCCCGGGAGCGTTCGCTGATCGGCGCCTCGGTGGGTTCCTGGCGGTTCGCCAGCGCCTGCCTGCCGGATGCCGCCGAAGGCATCCGCCGCCTCGGTCATCTGTACACCGAGCAGAATTTCGCCAAGGGCGTGACCATGGCGCAGATCAGCCAGAGTTCCCGGCGCATGCTCGATGACTTGCTCGACGGCCGCGATGCCTCGATTCTGGACAACGCCCACTACCGACTGAACATCATGGTGGTCAAAAGTCACGGCCTGCTGGCGGACGATCATCGCGGTCGGCTGGGGCTGGGCCTGTCATCGGTGATCGCTGACAACCTGTGCGGGCGGGCGCGGCTGTCGCGGCATTTCGAGCGGCTGATCCTCCATGACCCGCGTCTGGCGCCACCGGTCAACGCGCTGAATGACTTCCCGTCGCGCTTCGTTGCGCTGGATGCCGGCAACCTGCGCCAGGCCCTGCTCGCCTCCGGTTCGATCCCGATGGTCATGCAAGGCGTGCGCGACCTGCCGGGTGCTGGCGCCGGGACGTTTCGCGATGGCGGACTGCTGGACTATCACCTCGACTTGCCCTACAGCGGTAACGACATCATGCTGTATCCGCACTTCACTGATCGAGTGATCCCCGGCTGGTTCGACAAGACCCTGCCGTGGCGCCGCGCCTGTCCTGCGCGCTTGCAGGATGTACTGTTGCTGGCGCCGTCAAAGGAATATCTGGCGCGCCTGCCCTACGGCAAACTGCCGGACCGTAACGACTTCAAGCGCTTCATGGGCGATGCCCCGAGCCGGCAAAAGTACTGGCGCGTGACGATGGATGAAAGCCGCCGGATGGGTGACGAGTTTCTCGAACTGACCGCCAACGGTCGCCTCGGCGAGCGCTTGCTGACCCTCTAGTGCCCTGTCTCGCCAATACTTTTCCTTTTTGACGGTGGCTGTTGTCGCCATGCTGCGTTGCCGCTCCTCGCCATAGCGAGCTATGACTCGTCGCGGCGCCTTGCCTGACGACAACAGCCACTCGCCAAAAGAGGAACGTATTGGTGAGACAGGACACTGGTCAGTGTTTTCCCGCATCGCCAAACACAAGCTGGTAAACTCGCCACCTGCCCCTATCGCCGCGGCGATCGCCACCTGACAGAGCTGAACATCACTGTGGAAATCTTCAAAGAGTTTACCTTCGAGTCCGCCCACCGCCTGCCCCACGTGCCAGACGGCCACAAGTGCGGTCGCCTGCACGGTCACTCGTTCAAAGTGGCGATTCACCTGAGCGGCGACCTCGATCCGCACACCGGCTGGATCCGCGACTTTTCGGAAATCAAGGCGATCTTCAAGCCGCTCTACGAGCGCCTGGACCATAACTACCTGAACGACATTCCCGGCCTGGAAAATCCGACCAGCGAAGTGCTGGCCAAGTGGATCTGGAATGAATTGAAGCCCCTGCTGCCGGAACTCAGCGCGATTCGCATCCACGAGACCTGCACCAGCGGTTGCATCTATCGCGGTGAGTAAACCGATCTAAAGACAACGAAAATCCCCTGTGGGAGCGGGCTTGCTCGCGAAGGCGGCGGCACAGTCAACATCGATGTAGCCTGACACGACGCCTTCGCGAGCAAGCCCGCTCCCACAGGTGGAACTGCGTTTCGTCAGTGAATAATAAAACAGCCTTCAATGGCTGTTTTTTTATGCCTATGCTTCTTGGCTCGCACACGCCAAGAGGACGCTCCCATGGCTGACTGGCCGCTGGCTCAGACCTATCGCTTCAACGGGCATTCCGTACGCTACGCCGTGCGTGGCGACGGGCCGCCGCTGGTGTTCGTGCATGGCACGCCCTTCTCTTCTTATGTATGGCACCGGATTGCGCCGCACTTCATCACCACGCACCGGGTGCACTACTTCGATCTGCTGGGTTACGGGCAATCCACACAGCCGGACGGCGATGTGTCGCTGGGCGTACAAAACCAGCTGTTGGCGCAATTGCTGGAGCACTGGGGCCTGCAACGGCCAGACGTGGTGGCCCACGATTTCGGCGGCGCCACTGCGTTGCGCGCGCATCTGCTCAATGGCAAGGATTACCGCAGCCTGACGCTGATCGATCCAGTGGCGCTGTCGCCCTGGGGTTCGCCATTCGTGCAGCATGTGCGTCAGCATGAAGCCGCATTCAGCGGATTGCCCGATTACATTCAGCAGGCGATTGTGCCGGCCTATATTCGCGGCGCGATCAAGCGCGAGATTCCCGATCAAGAGCTGGCGCCCTATGTGCGGCCATGGCTTGGGGAGCCTGGGCAAGCAGCGTTCTATCGGCAGATCGCGCAGATGGATGAACGTTATACCCGCGAGGTCGAAGGGCTGTATCCGACGGTTCGCTGCCCGGTGCAGATTCTTTGGGGAGAGGACGATCAGTGGATTCCCATCGAGCGCGGCCGGGCGCTGCAACAGATGATTGCGGGGTCGCAGTTTCATGCCATTGCCAATGCCGGGCATCTGGTTCAGGAGGATGCGCCGGAGGTGATTGTGGCGGCGATATTGCGGTTTTTGCCCCTGCACAATTCCCCCTGAAAAAACCGAATCCATTGTGGGAGCGGGCTTGCTCGCGAAAGCGGTGTGTCAGCCAGCATCATTGTTGAATGTCAGGCCGCTTTCGCGAGCAAGCCCGCTCCCACATGGGTGCTGTGTTCCTTCAATTGCACCGCTTTCGTGCCCGCCACCCGCTAAATCTGCGCGCTCGACTATAAATAATTACGCCAGCTCAGCTTTGGCACGAGCACTGCAACACCCCCCGCGTCCTCCATCCAGCAAGGAACGCCACATGACGCAGAACGATTCGGGCAACGATTACCCCCTCAGCGAAGTCCCGATGCATGCCCGCAAGGGACTTGCCTCCACCGCCATGGTGCTACTGGGTTTTACCTTCTTCACCGCGACCATGTTTGCCGGCGGCAAGCTCGGTGTGGCGTTCAGTTTCGGCGAGATGATGACGGTGATTATCGTCGGCAATCTGCTGCTGGGGATCTACGCCGCGGCGCTGAGCTACATCGCCTTCAAGAGCGGCCTGAACTCGGTGCTGATGGGACGTTTCTGCTTTGGTGAAGTGGGCAGCAAGCTCAGCGATTTGATCCTCGGCTTCACCCAGATCGGCTGGTACGCCTGGGGCACCGCAACGGCGGCAGTGGTGCTGGGCAAATATTTCGAGCTAAGCGAGGGCACAGTTCTGGGGCTGATGGTGCTGTTCGGCCTGGGTTTCTGCGCCACGGCATACATCGGCTATCGCGGGTTGGAGATTCTGTCATACATCGCCGTACCGGCCATGATGTTGCTGCTGATGTTGTCGATGTGGGTCGCCACGGTGAAGGTCGGCGGGCTCGAGGGCTTGCTCGCGGTGGTGCCGACAGGAACGCTGGATTGGTCGACCGCCATTACCCTGGTGTTCGGCACATTCGTCAGCGGTGCGACGCAAGCCACCAACTGGACACGCTTCTCCCGTTCGGCGCGGGTGGCGGTGCTGGCGAGCCTGATCGGCTTCTTCGTCGGCAACGGTCTGATGGTGTTGATCGGTGCCTACGGCGCCATCGTCTATCAGCAACCGGATGTGGTCGAAGTGCTGCTGTTGCAAGGCTTCGCCATGGCCGCGATGGCGATGTTGCTGCTCAACATCTGGAGTACTCAGGACAACACCATCTACAACTTCGCCGTCGCTGGCTGCAACCTGCTGCGCACCGACCGTCGAAAAACCGTGACCCTGGCCGGCGCGGTGATCGGCACGCTGCTGGCGCTGCTGGGCATGTACGACATGCTGGTGCCTTACCTGATTCTGCTGGGCACGGTCATTCCGCCGATTGGCGGGGTGATCATGGCGGACTTTTTCTTTCGCTATCGGGGTCACTATCCCCGCCTGGCGGATACACAATTGCCCGCGTTCAACTGGTCTGGCCTGACTGCCTATGCGGTCGGCACGGTCGCCGCCTTCAACTCGCCATGGGTCGCGCCGCTGGTAGGGATTGCCGCTGCCGCGCTAACGTATGTGTTATTGACCGGCGTACTGGGTGCCCGTACCGCCGACGCGCCACTCCAAGATCTATAAGAAGGATTGCCTGATGCACATCATCAACGCCCGTCTGCGTAACCAAGAAGGCCTGCATGAGTTGCACCTGGAAAACGGCCTGATTCACAGCATCGCCCGGCAAACCGAAGCCCCGTCACTGGGGCCTGACGACTTGGACGCCGGCGGTAATCTGGTGGTGCCGCCCTTCGTCGAGCCGCACATTCACCTCGATGCCACCCTGACCGCCGGCGAGCCGCGCTGGAACATGAGCGGCACGCTGTTCGAAGGCATCGAGTGCTGGGGCGAGCGCAAGGCGACCATCACCCACGAAGACACCAAGACCCGCGCCAAGAAGACCATCCAGACCCTCGCCGCCCACGGCATTCAGCATGTGCGCACCCACGTCGACGT
Organism: Pseudomonas sp. NPDC086112; assembly: GCF_044746425.1. Taxonomy (NCBI): domain Bacteria; kingdom Pseudomonadati; phylum Pseudomonadota; class Gammaproteobacteria; order Pseudomonadales; family Pseudomonadaceae; genus Pseudomonas; species Pseudomonas sp. NPDC086112. The sequence continues at coordinate 4,826 of NZ_JBIVCD010000024.1, forward strand.
CACTGACCCGGAGCTGACGGCGCTCAAGGCGATGCTTGAAGTCCGCGAGGAAAGCCGTCATCTGATCGATCTGCAAATCGTCGCGTTCCCCCAGGAAGGCATCGAGTCGTACCGCAACGGTCGGGAGCTGATGGAAGAAGCGATCCGCCTGGGCGCCGATGTGGTCGGGGGCATTCCGCATTTCGAGTACACCCGGGATCAGGGCGTCAGTTCGGTGAAGTTTCTCATGGACCTGGCCGAGCGCACCGGTTGTCTGGTGGACGTGCATTGCGACGAAACCGACGACCCGCACTCACGTTTCCTTGAAGTGCTGGCCGAAGAGGCCCGCAGCCGCGACATGGGTTCGCGCGTCACCGCCAGCCACACCACGGCCATGGGCTCCTACGATAACGCCTACTGCGCCAAGCTTTTTCGGCTGCTCGGGCATTCGGGGATCAGTTTTGTCTCCTGCCCCACCGAAAGCATTCACCTGCAAGGACGCTTCGACAGCTTCCCGAAACGCCGCGGCGTGACCCGAGTGAATGAGTTGCTCGAGGCGGGGATGAACGTGTGCTTCGGCCAGGACTCGATCGTCGACCCGTGGTATCCGTTGGGTAACGGCAACATTTTGCGGGTGCTCGAGGCTGGGTTGCACATCTGCCACATGCTCGGTTATCGCAATCTGCAAAGTGCGCTGGATCTGGTAACCGACAACAGTGCCAAGGCCATGAACCTGGGTGATCGTTATGGGCTGGAACAAGGGCGACCGGCGAATCTGCTGATTCTGTCGGCGGACAGCGATTATGAGGTGATTCGCAGCCAGGGTTTGCCGCTGTATTCGGTTCGCGAGGGTAAGGTGTTGATGAAGCGGCAGATGCCGGTGGTGGAATTCAGTGGTCTGAGCTGAAACATCGTTGAATGTGATGGCCCCTTCGCGAGCAAGCCCGCTCCCACAGTGGATTTGTGATCGACGCAAAACTACTGTGGGAGCGGGCTTGCTCGCGAAGGCGATCTTGAATTCAACCCATCAACCGCGCCGTACCAAACAATCTGACCCGACTCAATTCGCCATCCATTTCCTCCAGCAAAATCGGCGCCGTGCCGCCAGGCATGACCACCTTCACTTCCCCCGCCGCCACCCAACCCACGCGCCACGCCGCACACACCACCGCACTGGCGCTGGTGCCCGACGAGGCGGTCGGCCCTTCGCCACGCTCGAACACCCGCGCAACGATTCGGCCCTCGGATTCAAGCATCGCCCATTGCAGGTTCACCCCTGCCGCGCATGGCTGCCCTGCCCCGGTCGGCATGGCGTAAGCGATGCGGGTCAAGCCGTCGGCCAACCCCGGTTCGCGCATCTGCGCGTTACTCGGCAACGCAACGGCGTCTGTCACCAACGTTACGCAATGGGGATTACCTATGCGCACGAACTGGCTGTGGTTCCAGGCAGGATTGAGCGCCGACAACGGCCGCACATGACTGACTTCGCGCCCCGTCAACGTCACGGGTTCAACACCTTGCGCACCCACCGCCTCAGGGCCGAACGATGGCCGCCCCAGGTCCAGCCAGAACCCTTGCACACCATCGATTTCAGCGGGTTTCACTGAAGTCTCCACCGGCGAAACCGCGTCGCTCTTGTCGTGATGAACCCGCAGCTGACAGGCCTCTTCCGGCATCAGCCCTTGTTCACTCAGGGCCTGGGAAAAAATCGTCAGGCCATTGCCACTGCGCTCGGCCAGGCTGCCGTCGGTGTTGACGATCAGCAGGTCAAACGGCGGCGACGATTGAAACGGCCCCACCAGCAAGCCATCGCAGCGATGTGCCTTGCTGCCGGGTGGTTGTGTCCCGGGAGCCCAGCCGCAGAATGCCTCGATGGCCGACAACGCCCAGGTCTCCCGGATTTGCGCGGCACGGCTGGCCTGTTCAGGCAGCTCGATACCGCTGCCGCGCAGGGTGTCAGGCGCCACCACCGTGTAGATATTCCCTCGAGCATCGTACATCCGCGTCATGGCGCCCCCCTCTATGAACAATTGATGCGTCGACGATATCGCGAAACAGCGACTGGCTGTGCAAGGATGTCACCCTGCCTGACGGCAGCCCGCCCGGACGAGGTGATCGAACCCTTTGCGGTAGTTCACTGTCCCTTGGGGACGCGACGTTTTTTGCCAAGGATCGATATGACCAGCCTCAACACCCAAGCCACCTTCGTCCCCGGACGTCTGGAACAGATGTCCACCCGCATCGCCTTTTTCATCGCAGGCTTCGGCATCGCGGCCTGGGCGCCGCTGGTGCCTTACGCCAAGGCGCGGGCCGGGCTGGATGAAGGAACCCTCGGGCTGTTACTGCTGTGTCTGGGGGTGGGCTCGATTCTGGCGATGCCCATGGCCGGGATTCTGGCTACGCGCTTCGGCTGCCGTCGGGTGTTGAGCGGCGGGACTTTGTTGATCTGTGCGGCACTGCCGCTGTTGGCGACGGTGTCTTCGATTCCGGCGTTGATCGCCGCGTTGTTCATGTTCGGCGCGGGCCTGGGCACGGTGGATTCGACGGTGAACCTGCAAGCGGTGATCGTCGAGCGGGCCAGCGGCAAGAACATGATGTCGGGGTTTCATGGGCTGTTCAGCCTCGGCGGGATCGTCGGCGCGGCGGGTGTCAGCGCCCTGCTCGGTTTGGGTTTTTCGCCGCTGGGGGCGATGTTGGTGGTGATCGTGATTCTAGTGCTGGCATTGCTTAAAGCCGCGCCGCACCTGTTGCCTTACGGCAGTGAAAGCTCCGGGCCGGCATTCGCCGTGCCCCATGGCATCGTGCTGTTTATCGGCGGGATGTGTTTCATCGTGTTCCTGGCCGAAGGCGCGGCGCTCGACTGGAGCGCGGTGTTCCTGGCGCAGGAGCGCGGAATCGACACCGCGTATGCCGGGCTGGGTTATGCGGCGTTTGCGCTGACCATGACCGTCGGGCGCTTGACCGGCGACAGGATTGTTCGGCGTCTTGGTTATACGCGGGTGATTGTATTCGGTGGGCTGACGGCCGCGGCGGGCCTGGCACTGGCGACATTTGCCCCGAGTTGGGAAGCGGCGCTGGTGGGGTATGCGCTGCTGGGCGCTGGCTGTTCAAACATTGTGCCGGTGCTCTATACCGCCGTCGGCAAACAGACCGTCATGCCGGAAAGCATCGCCGTGCCGGCCATTACCACGTTGGGCTATGCAGGGATTCTCGCCGGGCCTGCGGTGATCGGCTTTATCGCCCACGGCAGCAGCTTGAGTTTTGCCTTTGGGTTGATGGCGGTGTTGCTGGTGGCAGTGGCGATTGGCGGAAAGGTGTTGAAGGTTTAAAAGCTTCGCGGGCAAGCCTCGCTCCTACGGATTTGTGTCGTGCGCCGACAATGCGAACGACACAAATCCGTAGGAGCGAGGCTTGCCCGCGAATGAATTCACCTCGGTCTATCAGAACCCGACGCTGGCCTGCACAAAGAACGTACGCGGTGCGCCGACGTACATCCCCGCGTTGTTGTCGCTGGAGCGGGTGAAGTACTGCTTGTCGAAGATGTTCTTCACCCCTGCCCCGACTTTCAGGTTCGACAGGTGCGAGCCAAAGTCATACCCGCCACGCACGTTCCAGGTGACGTAACCCGGGATGTCGCCGTACTGGCCGTCCGCGCTGCCTTCGGTGATGTAGTTGCCGCTGAAGCTGCCATCAGCGTTCACCGCGGTGCCTGGCGAGCGCTGTTTGGACTGGGCAAAGGCATCGAGGTTGTAGGTCCAGCGGTTGATGTCGTAACGCAGGCCGGCGGTCGCCACCTGACGCGAGTAGAACGGTAGGTCACGGCCCTTGAAGCCTGGAATCTCGCCTTCATAAACGGCGCGTGTGTAGGTGAAACCGGCGTTGGCGGTCAGGCCGTCGAGCCGAGGGTCCAGCGCCGCCATGTCGTAGTGCACCGAGGCTTCAAGGCCCTGGTGCGTGGTGGCGCCGAGGTTGGTCCAGCCCACATCGTTGCTGATGTATTGCAGTTCTTTATCGAAGTCGATGTAGAACAGCGTCACTTCCCCGCCCCACACGTCATCGTTGTAGCGCGTACCGATCTCGTAGGTCTTGGCCTTTTCCGGGTTCAGGCCGTTGGCGGTGTTGTCACCCGAACCACCCTGACCGAGCTGGAAATATTGCAGGCTGCCAAACGAGGTTTCGTAGTTGGCGAACAGCTTCCAGGCCTCGGACATGTGATACATCACGCTCAGGGCCGGCAGCGGCTCGTTGCTGTCGATGCTGCGGCGCTTTTCCTGAACAGGTTTGCCGGCGGTGTCGAGAACCGGCCGGTCGTGCCATTCAGTGCTGATGCTTTCAAAACGGATGCCGGGGGTCACGGTCCAGTTGCCGACGTCGATCTTGTCATCGATGTACACGGCATGGGCTTCGGTGCCGCCGGTGCGATCCTGGAACACATGGCCATCGGAAGTTTTGGTAACCACCGGCTGATTGTTCACCAGCGCCAGGCGGCTCGCCTCTTCATGCATGCCTTCTTTCAGGTAGCGATAACCGACGCTGGCTTCCTGCGTGGTCGGGCCCAGATCGAATACATGGGACACCCGCGGTTCGATGCCGAAGGTGTAATAAGTACGCGGATAGGAGCTGAGGGTTTTCTGGTCGCGTGCGGCGATGGTGCTGCCACGGAAGCTGTCGGAATAGTAGGTCAGCACTTCGGCCTGGGTGCGGTCGTCGATCTGCCGAATCCACTTGAAGGACACGTCCTTGCGGCGGCCGCTGAAGTTGTCATGGTCACGATCGGACTGGAACGGATCGGCGTCGTACTGCTTCTGCGTCAGGCCGCCGGGCATGTCGGCGCTGGCATCGTAGTAATGGAAATTGAGGCTGAAATCGTCCTGATCGGTAGGTACCCAATGGGTCTTGAGGATCACGTCGTCGATGTCATTGCTGTTGTTGCTTTTGCGATAACCGTTGCCGTTCACCCCGGAATACAACAGCGCCACGCCCATGCCGTTATCGGCGGTGCCACCGAGAAACGCGGTGTCGATGTGTTTCCAGCCGCCGCGCTGAGTGGTTTCCAGGGTGGTGCCGATTTCGCCGGTGACTTTCTCCGGGATCGCCCGGGTAACGAAGTTGATCACGCCACCGACGTTCTGCGGCCCATAACGCACGGAACCGGCGCCGCGCACCACGTCAATGCTGTCGAGGTTGCCGGAGGAAATCGGCGCCATGGACAGCTGCGGTTGGCCATAAGGGGCGAAGGCGGCCGGCACGCCGTCGATCAGCACGGTGGAGCGTGGCGACAGGCGTGAGGTCAGGCCGCGCACGCCAACGTTCAGGGAAATATCGCTGCCGCCGGTGCCGTTGGCGTCCTGCACTTGCACGCCGGGTACACGACGCAGCACGTCACCAACGTTCATGGCGCCCTGCTCGACCATGGCTTCACGACGGATTACCGTGCGCGCGCCGGGATGGTTTTGCACCACCGCGGCGTCGGCATCGCCGAGCCAGTCGCCGACCACTTTGATGTCGGTCACGCCCAGTTCCAGCGGGCCGTTGGCGGCGGAAGTCGGGGCTGGCATCAGGGTCACCGAGCCTTCATCGATCCGGTATTCCAGACCACTGCCTTGCAGCAATTGGCGCAAGGCTTGTTCCGGTGAAAGATTGCCGTCGACTGCCGGAGCCTGTTTGCCGGCCACCAGTTCAGGGCTGAAAAAAACCTGCAGCGAGGTTTGCTGGCCCAGCTGACTCAAGGCCTGGCCCAACGGCTGCGCCTGAATATGAATGGTATCCGCAGCGAACGCCTGGGGCAGCGCCGAACTGACCGCCAGGGCGAGAGCGAGGGGCAGCCAGGATGATTTGTTATTTTTAGCGATGGTTTTTTTCACGTCGAACATTGTCCTGTGGATCGCAAGAGTGTGCGGCTGTTAATGCAAACCAGTTGCAGTTGGACAAGTAGACGAAGAACTCGAAAAAAACCTGAACCTATCGGGCAATTATTTCCTGACTGCCGTCATCCAGGGTGCGGATGGCCACCGGCAGAATGCTCGGCAAGGCCTTTAGCAGTGCGTCGGTGTTGTCGGATTTGAACACGCTGGTCAGGCGTAGATTGCCCACTTTGGCACTACCAACCGTCAGCGGTTTTTCCCGATAGCGCGACACTTCTTCGGCCACTTCGCTGAGGCTGGCGTTGTTGAACACCAGTTTTCCGCTGCGCCATGCGGTCAGTTCCGCAGGGTTGACCGCATAGGCGACGGCCACCTTGCCCTGGGCATCGACGCGAGTACCGAGGCCGGCGGTGAGACTGACGAATTCGTCGCCGTCGCCTTGAACCTTGACCGTGCCCTGCTCCACCGCGACCCGGGTTTCGGCGCTGTCGCGACGCACGTCGAAACGGGTGCCGGTGACGGTCACTTTACCGCTGCCCGCCTCGACCACGAACGGTCGGCTGCTGTCGTGCTCGACGCTGAACATCGCCTCGCCTTGCGTCAACTCGATGCCGCGACGATCCTTTTCATAGCGCACCTGCACCTGGCTGCGGCTGTTCAGATCGATCACCGAACCGTCCGGCAACGCCACATGACGACGCTCGCCAAGGGCCGTGGAATATTCAGCCGTGTAGGTCGCCGGAGGGTTCAAGCCACTGAACAACCCCAGGCCGAGCGCCACTACCAACACACTGGCGGCCACTGCATAACGCACCAACGGACGACGTTTGCCGCGGGCCGGCGAAGTTTCGCACAAGGCGTGCAAACGCTTGGCCGGCAGCAGATCGGCTGCCGCCCACAGGCTCTGGAGAATTTGATATTCGTCACGATGCTGCGGGTGTTCGTCCAGCCAGACCTCGAAACCTCGCCGCTCTTCGGCGTTGACGGCAGGCTCCTGCAAACGCACAAACCACCGCGCCGCGTCGTCGCGAACCGTTGTTTGCCCGCACGCACAATCACGAGTATCCATCATGGAAAGTCCTGTTTGGCCGGGGATGAGAAGGTGCGGCGAATCATGGTTGTAACCCGTCCAGACGATCACGCAAATGCCGCAGGGTGCGGATCATATACTTTTCCACCATGTTCTTGGACAGCCCCAGGCGTTCGGCGATTTCGGCCTGGGTCAGGCCTTCGATCTTCTGCCAGACGAACACCTTGCGGCAGTTGACCGGCAACTCGGTGAGCGCCCGTTCGATGGAATCGGCCAACTGGATCGCGTGCATGAAATGCTCCGGGTCGCCGGACGACGACACACTGTGATCAATCGCCTCCGACTCCATGGCCCCCCGCCGATCCTCACGCCGATACCCGTCCACCGCAATGTTGCGTGCGGTCTGGTGCAAATACGCCCGAGGTTGTTGCACCGCCGCCGAATCGGACTCAAGCACCCGCACGAAGGTGTCGTGGGCCAGGTCCTCGGCCTGCTGACGATTTCTCAGGCGACGGGTCCAGGTGCCGATCAACTCTTCGTAATGCTCGAAAAAGCCGTGTCTGCGGGGCAGCTTGGGGGTCATTGCGGTGTGCTGTGGAGAGGAGGCGCGAATAGTAATGCTTCCTATTAAGCCCGGCAAATCATTCCTCGGAGTGTCGACGAGAGGACCTGTCCCCCCACAAAATCTGTGTATAGCGATGATCGAAAATGTGGGAGCGGGCTTGCTCGCGAAAGCGGTGTGTCAGTCGACATCAATGTCGGTTGATACACTGCTTTCGCGAGCAAGCCCGCTCCCACAGGGTATGTGCAAGGCTCCCCGGCGGTCGAAACGTCCACCAGACGACCGGTAGCAGAAACCCATTGCCACTAAATATTACCTACGTCATATTACATTTATAATAAATCACCGTTTTTTCATAGGTAGAGATCCATGACCAGCATGCCCAGCCCTGAACCCGACCTTGCTGTCGCGATGAACATACCCAAGCCTCCCCTGCTTAAAAGGCTGCTCTTGCTGACGGTGGCCATCGCGGCGCTGGTGTTTATCGGGCTGTACGCAACCCATTGGTGGACCGCCGGCCGTTTCATCGAAGAAACCGACGATGCCTACATCGGTGGCGACGTCACGGTGATCGGGCCGAAGGTCGCGGGGTATATCGAACAGGTGCTGGTCACCGACAACCAGAAGGTCAAGGCCGGCGATGTGCTGATTCGGCTCGACGCCCGCGACTATCGCGCCAACCTGGCGAAGGCCGAGGGTGCGGTGGCTGCCGAAGAAGCGTTACTCGCCAACCTCGACGCCACCGAACAACTGCAACACGCGGTGATCGGCCAGGCCCGCGCCGGCATCGATGCCACCGGCGCCGAAACGGCCCGCTCGCGGGACGATAATGCCCGCTACAAACGCCTGGTGAACAGCAATGCCGTCTCGGTGGAAAGCGCGCAACGGGCCGACGCTACCTTCAAGACTGCACAGGCGCAGAGTGCCCGGGCTCAGGCCGAACTGCTGGCCGCGCAACGTCAGTTAAACGTGATCGAAACCCAGAAGCAGCAAGCACGCGCCGCGTTGATCCAGGCGCGGGCCGAGCGTGATCTGGCGCAGTTGAACGTCGGTTACACCGAGTTGAAAGCCCCCGTCGACGGCGTGATCGGCAATCGTCGGGCACGGGTCGGCGCTTACGCCCAGGCCGGTTCGCAACTGTTGTCGGTGGTGCCGGCCAGCGGGCTGTGGGTTGATGCCAATTTCAAGGAAGATCAGCTGTCGCGGATGACGCCGGGCCAGCGTGTGATCGTTCATGCGGACGTGCTCAAGGGGCGTGAATTCCACGGTCATCTGGACAGCCTCGCGCCGGCCAGTGGTTCGCAGTTCAGCGTGCTGCCACCGGAAAACGCCACCGGCAACTTCACCAAAATTGTTCAGCGGGTGCCGGTGCGGATCCTGCTTGATCCGGCCGACGGCGTGCTCGGTCATCTGCGTCCTGGTCTGTCGGTGACGGCCGAAGTGGACACCCGCGCCGAGCCTGAAACCCCGACCGTGGCCAGCGCGCCATGAACCGCGCCCTCGCCGCCCCTGCGCAGCCGTTCAATGCCGCCAACATGACGACGGCAACCAAGGTGTTCGCCTTCGCCACGATGTGCATCGGCATGTTCATTGCGCTGCTGGACATCCAGATCGTCTCGGCGTCGCTGCGTGACATCGGCGGCGGGCTTTCGGCCGGCACTGACGAAACCGCGTGGGTGCAGACCAGTTACCTGATCGCCGAAATCATCGTGATTCCGCTGTCGGGCTGGCTGTCCCGGGTGTTCTCGACCCGTTGGTTGTTCTGCGCGTCGGCGGTGGGTTTCACCTTGGCCAGCCTGCTCTGCGGCGCGGCCTGGAACATCCAGAGCATGATCGCCTTTCGCGCCCTGCAAGGGTTTCTCGGTGGTTCGATGATCCCGCTGGTGTTCACCACCGCGTTCTTTTTCTTCACTGGTAAACAACGGGTGATCGCCGCCGCGACCATCGGCGCCGTGGCCTCGCTGGCACCGACGCTGGGGCCGGTGATCGGTGGCTGGATCACCGACATTTCGTCCTGGCACTGGCTGTTCTACATCAACCTGGTGCCGGGGATTTTCGTTGCGGTGGCGGTGCCGATGCTGGTGAAAATCGACCAGCCGGAATTGTCGCTGCTCAAGGGCGCCGACTACCTGAGCATGCTGTTCATGGCGGTGTTTCTCGGCTGCCTGGAATACACCCTCGAAGAAGGCCCGCGCTGGAACTGGTTCAGCGACAGCACGATTCTGACCACCGCCTGGATCAGCGGCCTGGCCGGATTGGCCTTCATTGGTCGAACCCTGCACGTGGCCAATCCGATCGTCGATCTGCGTGCCTTGAAAGACCGCAACTTCGCCCTCGGCTGTTTCTTTTCGTTCGTCACGGGGATCGGCCTGTTCGCGACAATTTACCTGACGCCACTGTTTCTCGGCCGGGTGCGCGGTTACGGTGCGCTGGACATTGGCTTGGCGGTTTTTTCCACCGGGGTGTTCCAGATTCTGGCGATTCCGCTGTACGCCTTTCTGGCCAACCGCATCGACTTGCGCTGGATCATGATGACCGGCCTTGGGCTGTTCGCCCTGTCGATGTGGGATTTCAGCCCGATCACCCATGACTGGGGGGCTAAAGAGTTGATGCTGCCGCAAGCCTTGCGCGGGATCGCTCAACAACTGGCAGTGCCGCCCGCGGTGACCCTGACCCTCGGCGGACTGGCGCCCGCGCGGCTCAAACATGCTTCGGGGTTGTTCAACCTGATGCGCAACCTCGGCGGCGCGATGGGTATCGCGGCGTGCGCCACGATCCTCAATGACCGCACCAACCTGCACTTCACCCGGTTGGCGGAGAACCTCAACAGCACCAACGAAGCACTCAATCAGTGGCTGTCCCAGGTCGGCAATAACTTCGCCGCCCTCGGCCAAAGCGGTGACGCCAGCCTGCGTCAGTTGTGGCTGCTGACCTACCGCGAAGCGCAGACGCAAACCTACGGCGACGCGTTCCTGATGATCATGGTCTGCTTCATCCTCGCCACGGCGATGGTGCCCTTGATGCGCAAGGTGCAACCACCGGCCGCGCCGAGTGCTGATGCGCATTGAGCCCGATTCTTACTCTTGAGGCATTTTGCGAAAACCCACGGCCAGCCGATTCCAGCTGTTAATGGTGGAAATCGCCACGGTCAGGTCGACCATTTCCTTGGGGCTGAACTCGGCGCTGAGCAGTGCATAGTCTTCGTCCGGGGCGTGGGTCAGGCTCAGTTGGGTCAAGGACTCGGTCCAGGCCAGTGCGGCGCGTTCACGATCGGTGAAGAACGGTGCCTCGCGCCAGGCCGTCACGGCAAACAGCCGGCGTGGCGTTTCCCCACCCTTGATGGCATCGGCGGTGTGCATGTCGATGCAGAAGGCACAGCCGTTGATCTGTGATGCGCGCAGCTTGACCAGTTCGATCAGCGACTTTTCCAGCGGCAGCTTCGAGACGGCGGCTTCCAGGGCCATCATGGCTTTCAGGCCATCCGGGGAGGCGGTGTAGAAATCGATACGAGGTTGCATGGTGAGCTCCAATAACAGGTGAGGTTGGCGCTACGTTAATGCCGACCTGACGTTGTACAAATAGCCAATTATTGGGAAGTTGAGGATGCCAATCGGCCGGAAGATATTCAGTGATGGCTCAGGCCCCTTCGCGAGCAAGCCCGCTCCCACATTGGACTTCGCCGGACACAAAACCTGTGTTCACTGAAGATCTAATGTGGGAGCGGGCTTGCTCGCGAAGGGGCCCGAACAGGCAACCAACACATCAGCCGCTACGCTTGCGCAACCACTGCAAAAACCCCTTTTTCTCCACCACCTTGGGTGTTTCCTGAATCAGCGTCTGAGCCGTATGCATCCGGTAATCGAACAACGCCTTCATCGCTTCGCTGATGTCATGCCGCGCATCCAGGCATGGCTTGAGGTATTCCTTCTCGATGCGGTAGAGCGTGCAAAAGGTCTTGGCCGAAAAGTCGGCGAGCGCCGATTCATCGGACAAAATCCCGGCCTCGCCAATCACCTCACCCGGTCCCATGCGCCCGGCCTCGAACTTTTTGCCACCGCGGCTCAGGGCGACCGACACCACGCCGGACTCGATGATGAACAGGTGATCGCTCACCTCCCCCGCCGGCAGGATCATTTCCCCGGCGCGGAAGGTTTGCAGCTTCATGTTCTGGCTGAAGGTTTCTTTCTCTTCCTGACGCAGGGTCGAGAAGATGTTCGAGCTATCCAGCAACGCCCGCTGCCGTGACAGCGCAGCAGGCGCGTTGGGTTCAACGCTCGACAACAGGCTGACACCGGACGCCTGCAAGTGCCGGAACGCCAGATCGAACAGCTGATTACGTACCATGCGCTTCTGATCCATGGACACCACGAAACCGCTGATTTCATACTCCACGCCGGTGCTGCCGGAGCTTTTCAACGCCACGCACGGTGCCGGTTTGTTCAACAGAAAGCGGCAGCCCTGCATGGCCCGCTCCAGCGCATCGATCACCGTTTGCGGACGAGCGTGGGGGCTCACTTGCAAGCTGATCGAGACGCCGAAAATATCGCTGGGGCGACTGAAGTTGACGATCTTGGCCTTGGCCGCCAGGGAGTTGGGAATCACCGCCATGCTGCCTTGGGCGGTTTGCAGGCGCGTGGCGCGCCAGTCGATGTCGGTGACCCGGCCTTCGGTGCCGTCGATGGAGATCCAGTCATCCAGTTGATAGGGCTTTGTGGTGTTGAGGACGATCCCGGAAAACACGTCGCTGAGGGTACTTTGCAAGGCCAGGCCGACGATGATCGCCAACGCACCAGAGGTTGCCAGCACGCCCTTGACCGGCAACTCGAGCACGTACGCCAGGGCGGCGATGACCGCGATCAGGAAAATCACCGCGCCGAGCAAGTCCTGCAACAAACGCCCGGTGTGCCCGACCCGTTGCATCATCACCGCGCCCAGCAACACCGTCAGTGTGCGCGCTGCGAACAGCCACCAGCCAATTTGCAAACCGGTTGCCGCCAGGTGCAACGGCACGTTGTCGGCCCAGGGCGCCGGCTCCATGGGGTTCAAGCCTTCGTTGAACAGCAGCATGCTGAACAGCGCGAAAATCACCAGCCGCACCACCAGTTTCCAGTTGCTGCCGCTGGCCGTGATCAAACGCCACAATCCCAGATCGATCAGGATCAGAATCAGCGCGCTGAGCAACGGGTGATCGGTAAGCAGTGACAGCATCAAGCAACTCCAGTAAGGGCCAATGGCGCGAAGATCTCACAGATTGTAGGAGCTGGCGAAGCCTGCGATCGGCAAAACACCACAAAACCAATGTGGGAGCGGGCTTGCTCGCGAAGGCTGCTTCACATTCAACAATAATGTCGACTGTTACACCGCTTTCGCGAGCAAGCCCGCTCCCACATTAATTACTTGCTGTTGGTGAGGGTGTTGTAGCTGGTCATCAGATTGCGGTAGTCCGGAATGTGGTTGGAGAACAAAGTCGCCAGACCTTCCACGTCGTTGCGCCAGTCGCGATGCAGTTCACAGGCCAGGCCGAACCAGGTCATCAGTTGGGCACCGGACGAAGACATGCGATCCCACGCCGATTGACGGGTCAGTTCGTTGAACGTGCCGGAAGCATCGGTCACCACGAACACCTCAAAACCTTCGGCCAGTGCCGACAGCGCCGGGAACGCCACGCAGACTTCGGTCACCACACCGGCGATGATCAGCTGTTTCTTGCCGGTAGCCTTGATCGCCTTGACGAAGTCTTCGTTGTCCCAGGCATTGATCTGGCCTGGGCGAGCGATGTACGGCGCATCCGGGAACAACTCCTTGAGTTCCGGCACCAGCGGGCCGTTGGGGCCGGTTTCGAAACTGGTGGTCAGAATCGTTGGCAGCTTGAAGTACTTGGCCAGGTCGGCCAGGGCCAGCACGTTGTTCTTGAAACGGTCCGGATCGATGTCGCGCACCAGAGAAAGCAAACCTGCCTGATGATCGACCAGCAGAACGGCGGCGTTATCCTTGTCGAGACGTTTGTAGGAAGTAGTCATGGGGTAATCCTCGCTTTTTATCGATGCCGAACGGGCCGGCGTAAGTGAACTCTGATTTTTCGTTTAAACGTGGCCAGGCAAGCGTAGTCAGCCAAACCCGGCACGCCACAGCGCTACAACAATGATTTCAATCACTCATCCGGCCAAAGCGTCCCGACTGGAAGTCGGCAAAGGCCTGGTGAATTTCTTGCTCGGTGTTCATCACGAACGGGCCGTGGCCAACAATGGGCTCGTCAATTGGCTCTCCGCTTAGCAGCAACACCACGGCGTCGTTATTGGCTTCCAGACTGAGCTGATTGCCATTGCGTTCGAACAACGCCAACTGCCCTTCTCGCACCAACTCCACACCGTTGACCTGAACCGTGCCGCGCAGCACCACCAGTGCCGTGTTGCGCCCTTGGTGCAGATCCAGGGTCAGCGATTTGCCGGCGTTCAAGTGAACGTCCCACACATCGATTGGCGTAAAGGTCCGCGCCGGGCCGCTGTGGCCTTCGAACTCACCGGCGATCAAGCGCAGGCTGCCAGCGTTGTTCTTCAGTGGGATGCTCGGAATGTCAGCGTCGAGAATCGTTTGGTAACCGGGCTCGGCCATCTTGTCCCTGGCCGGCAAGTTGACCCACAGCTGCACCATTTCCAGGGTGCCGCCGCTCTTGGCGAAACCTTCGGAGTGGAACTCTTCATGGAGAATCCCCGACGCTGCGGTCATCCATTGCACATCGCCGGGGCCGATCTTGCCGCCGCTGCCGGTGGAATCGCGGTGTTCCAGTTCGCCCTTGTAGACGATAGTCACGGTTTCGAAACCGCGGTGCGGATGCTGACCAACGCCACGACGCTCGGTGGTCGGGGTGAATTCGGCAGGGCCGGCGTGATCCAGCAGCAGAAACGGGCTGATGTGTTTGCCCAGGTTGTCGTAGGAAAACAGCGTGCGAACCGGAAAACCGTCGCCGACCCAGTGAGGTCGTGGGCTGGTGTAGATACCGATGATGTTTTTCATCTTTGCCTCCGAATCTGTTGTTTGACGCGATGGACAAAGCTTAAAACCGGCGCCTTTGGTGCGCTAGACTGCAAAAATCAGCCTTAGCGTTCTATTTGGAGAACGATGGTGGAAGACCTCAACACCCTGTACTACTTCACCCAAGTGGTGGAGCACCGCGGTTTCGCCCCGGCTGGGCGCGCGCTGGACATGCCCAAATCCAAGCTCAGCCGACGCATTGCCGAGCTCGAAGAACGCCTCGGTGTGCGCTTGCTGCACCGCAGCAGCCGGCATTGCTCGTTGACCGAAATCGGCCAGGCTTACTACCAGCGTTGCCTGGCCATGCGGGTCGAAGCCGAAAGCGCCGCCGAACTGATCGAACGCAATCGCTCCGAACCCCAGGGCCTGGTGCGCATCAGTTGCCCGACCGCGCTGCTGAATTCCTGGGTCGGGCCGATGCTGACCCGCTACATGCTCAAATACCCGTTGGTGGAGTTGTTCATCGAAAGCACCAACCGCCGGGTCGATCTGATCCACGAAGGGTTCGATATCGCGCTGCGCGTGCGCTTTCCACCACTGGAAAACACCGACATGGTGATGAAGGTGCTGGGCAACAGCACCCAATGCCTGGTGGGCATTCCGGCGTTTTTGCAGCGCTTGTCGTCACCGGCCACGCCGGCTGATCTCAGTGGGCTGCCGAGCGTGCATTGGGGTGGCGCGCAGCGGGAATATCAGTGGGAATTGTTCGGTGCCGACGGTGCCAGCGCGCTGATTCGTCATTCCCCGCGGATGGTCACCGACGACTTGCTGGCCTTGCGTCACGCGGTGCTCGCCGGCATAGGCATCGCCCACCTGCCAAGTGTGGTGGTGCGCGATGAGATTGCCGCCGGCCGACTGGTGGAACTGGTGCCGGGCTGGGCCCCCAAGTGCGGAATCGTGCACGCGATCTTCCCCTCACGACGCGGATTGTTGCCGTCGGTGCGGACCTTGATCGACTTTCTGGGCGAGGAATTCAGCCATAGCGATATTGCTTAGGGGTGGGGTCAAGTTCCAGCACCGAGTCGCGCCCTTCGCGAGCAAGCCCGCTCCCACATTGGATCTGCGTACACCACAGATCCAATGTGGGAGCGGGCTTGCTCGCGAAGGCGTCGGACCAAACACCATCAATGCCACTGAAACATCCCATTCATGACTTACGGTAAACAGTGCTTTGCCCAACCAGCGGTTTTTCTCAAGGGGCCAGCCGGGGATACTCCCGCTCATTCCCACTGCAACCCCTGGAGTCATTGATGTCTATCCCTGCATTCGGTCTTGGTACATTTCGCTTGCAAGGCCAAGTGGTCATCGATTCGGTGAGCACTGGTCTTGAGCTGGGCTACCGGGTCATCGATACCGCGCAAATCTACGAAAACGAAGCCGAGGTCGGCCAGGCCATCGCTACCAGCGGCATTGCTCGTGACGAGCTGTTCATCACCAGCAAAATCTGGGTCGCCAACTTTGCCAAAGACCGGTTGATCGACAGCCTTAAAGAGAGCCTGAACAAGCTGCAAACCGATTACCTGGACCTGACGCTGATCCACTGGCCGTCGCCGGAAGATCAGGTCCCGGTCGAAGAATTCATGGGCGCCTTACTCCAAGCCAAACAACTGGGCCTGACCCGAAAGATCGGCGTATCCAACTTCACGGTCGACCTGATGCAACAGGCCATTACTGCCATCGGTGCCGAGAACATCGCCACCAACCAGATCGAGCTGCACCCGTACCTGCAAAACCGCAAGGTTGTCGAATTCGCCCAAAGCCAAGGCATCCGGATCACCTCTTACATGACCCTGGCCTACGGCGAAGTGCTGAAGGATCCGCTCATCCAGCAGATCGCCGATCGCCTTCAGGCGACACCGGCCCAAGTCACGCTGGCGTGGGCCATGCAGCTTGGGTACGCGGTGATTCCTTCCTCCACCAAACGCGCCAACCTGCAAGGCAATCTGCAGGCCTGCGCCCTGACCCTGAGCGACGCCGACATGGCGCTGATCGCAGGCCTGGATCGCGGCCAGCGGCTGACCAGCCCCAAAGGCATTGCGCCGCAGTGGGATTGAGTTTCAGCCTTGACTCAAATCTGCGCTCAAATACTTGTCCAGCGATGACATTGCGTGCTGCAACCGATCGACGGCTTCATCGAGCAGCACCGTGTTCCCTTCATCGATGACCCGCTCCAGTTGCTCGCAATGCTCGATCAAACGCATCGCCCGGACCATGCGCGCACCGCCCTTGATCCGGTGCGCCAAGGCTTGCAGGTCATGGCGATTGCCACTGGCGTGCGCCTTGAGCAGATCATCCCGATCAACCCGATTGGTCACCACCAGTTTGCGCACCAGCTGATCGAGCAGTGTGCGGTCCGCACCGACGTATTGCTCCAGGCCACTCAAGTCCATCTCGGGCGGGGGTTGCTTTTCGAGCGTCTCGGGTGCTTCGTTTGCAAACCTGGACGCCAGCCATGCGCTCAAATCCGCCAGCAGGATGGGTTTGAACAGGCAGTCGTCCATACCTGCCTCCAGACAGCGGACTTTCTCCTCGGGCTGCGCATTGGCGGTAAAGCCCAGAATCAGCGTCGACGGTAATCCCTGGGCGCGTTCTTCATCGCGTATTGCACCCGCCAGTTCATAACCACTGAGCCTGGGCATATTGCAGTCGGTAACCACCAGATCGAACTCACAGTCGCGCCACAGCTCAAGCCCCCGGGCGCCCTCTTCAGCCTCCAGAACGCGATGCCCCAGGTGGCTCAGTTGCCATGAAAGCAACAAACGATTAGCCGGGTGATCGTCGACCACCAGAATCGTCAGTGGCCGCGTCGGCACCTGCACCCCGCTATCCACTGCCGCAATGGAAGGCAACGGTTGCAGTGCGATCAGCTCAAGGGTGATGTCGACCTGTGTGCCTTGCCCAAGGACGCTGTCGAGTTGCAACTGGCCGCCCATCATTTCGCACAGGCTGCGGCTGATTACCAGGCCCAACCCGGAGCCGCCGCGAACTGACTGCGGGTTATTGCTGGCTTGGGCGAACGGGCTGAACAACCGGTGCCGATCGACGTCGCTGATGCCAATGCCGGTGTCTTCAATGCGCACACTGACCGTCAGATGCTCCGGCGTCACGGGCGTCACCCGCAGCGTCAGGCTCACCTCGCCTTCACGGGTGAACTTGATGGCGTTGCTCAGCAGATTGGACAGCACCTGCTTGAAACGGGTGGGGTCGATCAACACGTCGCAATCGCTGTGTTCATCCAGATCGATTCGCCACGCCAGTTCATTCTGCCGTGCAAGGCCTTCGAAAACCCGGCACACCGACTCCACCAGCTCCCGAAGATTGGCGCGTTCAGGTGTCAGGGATAAATGCCCGGACTCAATACGGGCGATGTCCAGAATGTCACCGATCAGCGCCAATAATTGTTGTGCGGCACCGGACGCCACCTCAATGGCAAAGCGATCGGTGACGCCCTCGTCCGCACGTTTGAGGGCCAGTTCGAGCATGCCGATCAGGGCGTTCATCGGTGTGCGGATCTCATGACTCATGGTGGCCAGAAAAGTGGTTTTGGCGCGGTTGGCATCGTCCGCCTCGTTCTTGGCCTCCTGCAATTGCCGTAACCAGTGCTGGCGCTGACGGATTTGCCGGCGCTGCCAGGCGATCCAGCCCAGGGCGAGCAACAACAGGGCGCCAGCCACGGCAAACGCCTGAAGAATGCCTTGACGATGGCGTAGCCAATAGCTGTCATCCAGCACCACATCATTGCTCCAGCGGGCCACCAGATCGTCCATTTCCTGAGGCGAAATGCTCAGCAACGCCTTGTTCAGAATCGAATGCAACTCCAGCGCGCCGCGGTGCGTGGCCAACGCGATACGGGCGGGTTGGTCACCGACGGTGCTGCTGACGCGCAGACGATCCGGGTAGTGCCGAGCGATCAGGTAACGGGCGACGATCAATGAACTGAGCGTCGCATCAGCCTGCCCCTTGATCACCCGTTCCATGCCCTCGGCCGGGCTTTGCACTTCGACCAGGCGCACCTGCGGCGTCCGGGCCTGCAGGAACCCGAACAACGGATGACCACGATAAATCGCCAGGCGTTTACCGGCCAGATCGTCCAGCGTCCTTGGGCTGCCCGTCGTCGTTGCACTGACCAGCACAAATGGATTGCTGAGGTAGGCGCGGGTAAACAGCAATGCATCTTCACGCTCGGTACTGGGAGTGACCACAGGCAACAGGTCGATTTCGCCGTCCTGGAGTTGCTCAATCTGCCGGTCCAGTGAGTGGCCGCGTTGCACCTGAAAGGTCAAACCACTGCGCTGGCTGATCAGCGTCAGCAACTGCGCCGTCAACCCGTTGAACCGGCCTTGGGCATCGTAGAACGTCAGCGGGGAAAAGTTGTCGATCGCACCGACAGTGACCGTCGGATGCCGGTCCAGCCAGCGTTGTTCACTGGGGCTCAAACGCACCTGCTCCTGACCCGCCGAATCAGCCCTGCCGGCACTCCAGCGCACTTCGATGACCACGCGCTGTTCCATCGGAATCGCCGCCAGAGCCTTGTCGATGATGCTTTTGAGACTCGGATTGTCCTTCGCCAAAGCAAAGCCGAACAGATTGGCATCCAGACCGGAAGGCCCCGCCAGATGAACATTGTTGAGGTAGTTATTGTTGATCAGATAATTGGCGCTGATGAGGTCTCCGAGGTACACATCGTCTGGCCCGAACGCTACCGCTCCGAGCGCATCGAGTGCCGAGGGATAGAGTTGCAAACTTGCATCGGGATAAAAATCTTCAACGGTCTGCGCCTGCAAATAGTCTTCGACCATGGCGATGCGTTTGCCGGCAAGGTCGACGGGCATTCGCTCGTCCAGTCGGGTGACCAGCATGGGCTGATCTTCGGCATAGGCTCGGGACCGGGTCAGCGCGGGGTCGGTCGCTTCGAAGTTGTTCGAGGTTCCGAGCAGATCCAGCTCATGGCGTTTGAGGGCGTCCATGGCGGCCTCACGAGTGGCATAACGCAGCACGTCGATTTTGACATGCAGCAGTTGCCCCAGCAGCTCGGCGTAATCGGCCGTGATGCCCTCCAGTTCATCGCGGTGACGCGTCACTTCGAACGGCGGGTAATCCGCCCCCGTTACACCCAGGCGAAGGGCTCGTTTATCGCGTAGCCATTGCCAGTCCTTTTCATCCAGCTTGACCTCAAAGCCCTCCACGGTGGAGCGCCCCAGCAAATGCAACCGTTGCGGCTCGTCAGCCAGTGCCGCTGAAACGTGCGGCACAAGGCTCAACATCAAGGCCAACAGGACGATGCGCACGGTCGGTTTCATTCAGATCAGATGATTGCGCTTGGCGAAGTCCCGCAGGTGCACCGCCGCGTTCACGCCAAGCTTTTCGATCAAGCGGGTCTTGTAGGTGCTGACGGTCTTGTGACTCAGGTGCATAAGCTCAGCGATGGCCTTGTTGCTCGCGCCCCGGGCCAGGTATTGCAGGATGGTCAGTTCGCGGTTGGAGAGTTTGTCGATCATCTGTTTTTCGCTGCGTTGCAGGGCGTCCTGCGATCCCGAAGGCAGCCGCGCAAAATAGGTGTAACCGGTCATGACCGCATGCACGGCTTTGTGCAATTGACTCAGGTCGTTGGTCTTGGCGACATACGCCATGGCCCCGGCGCGCATGCAACGCTCTTGAAAAAACAGCGGATCCAGGGACGTGAAAACCAGTACCAGACATGACCAATCACTGGCCCTGATCCGATCCAGCACATCCAGCCCATCGCCCTCGGGCATGACCAGATCCAGCACCAGCAGCGTGGGTGAATGCTCTCGGAGCATCGACAACGCCTCGCTACCGCTGGACGCCTCATAAATCCGTTTGAAACCCTCCTTCTCCAATACGATTTTGACTGCGCCGCGTACCACCGGATGATCGTCAACAATCAGCACTGACTTCATGGTAATTCCCTGTGCAAAGATCTGACGATTGCGCACCAATGCACGCCGGATAACGACGTGCCGGACGCAACGGCTGCGCTAAGACTTTTGCATGACGGACAGGAAGAAGGTACCTGTCAGAAATGATAGTTCCGACGAGCGGCAACCCAGAATCAAGCAATTTGATGCTGATATCGCGCAGGCACGGGGGACTGTGAAGCTTCACCCACAGGCGGATCGATGAGCGCCATCAGCCGTTGAATGGACACCAGATCCGGTCGCGCCCCGTGGCTCACCTGAACCTTTTGTTGAACCTTGTGTTTAACACCGGCGGCCGGGATCGGCGACAACTGTGCCGGCCGGCCATCGTAGATCAAGGCGTGATGAACCTGGCCGCTATCGAGGAAGAACCCGAGCAGGTTCAATGCCCCATCCGCCAGCGACGCGTTGATGACCACCAGGTCAAATGGCTCGCAGGCGTACTCGATCAGGGTCAGCATCTCCACAAGGCTTTGTACCGGGGCCACCCGGTAATAACCGAGCTGATTGAACAGCCGCTCGGTTTTCATCCGGTGAAAATGCTGTTCGTCGGCGATCAGGATACGCAAGGTTTTGTTGATCATCGCGTGCCTCCAGGTCAATCAATGACTGATGAGTGAGGCGGCAAGGCTACGCAAGACCGAGGAAGCGTTCTGTAGGACGTTTCCTAAAAACTGCGCCATTTATCCCTTCAGTACATGGCCCTCGGAACGGGTCGGGTTTCGCCGCGCTGTTGCAGCGCGGAGTTAATCAGGAGGGTTCAGGATTTCAAATTTGTGGTGTTTTTTCGGGCCTCTTCGCGAGCAAGCCCGCTCCCACATTAGTCCTGCGAACACAGGTCCCATGTGGGAGCGGGCTTGCTCGCGAAGGCGGCCTCACAGCCGCCACAAATCTCAGCTCGCTGTGGCCAACAACAAATCCATCACCGACCGCCCATGCCCACGCGACTTGCCATGGTCATACAGCGAGCCGGCAATTTCATCGGCGCGGATCGGCAGGATCGACAGCAAGGTGTCGCTCAAGCCGTGGCTGGCCTGGCAGAAGCCCTGCATGTAGATGCCGGCCTTGCAACGCTCGTCGGTGATCAGTTTGTAGTGGCGATCGACCTCGAAATCGCCTAGGTATTGCTCCAGCGGAGCCAGCAATTTGCGGTGCATCTGGCGCTCGTAACCGGTGGCCAGCACCACGGCGTCGTAATGGCGAACCGTGACTTCGCCGGTGGCATTGTTGCGCACCGTCAGCTCGATGCCGCGCTCGGTGGCGGTGGCTTTTTCGACGGTGGTCAGGGTACGGAACGCATGGCGCGCGATGCCCGAGACTTTCTGCCGGTAGAAGATGCCGTAGATGCGTTCGATCAGGTCGATGTCCACCACCGAATAGTTGGTGTTGTGGTACTCGTTGACCAGACGCTCGCGTTCGCTGCTGGCCTGCTGGAACACCAGGTCGGTGAACTCCGGCGAGAACACTTCGTTGACGAAGGGGCTGTCATCGGCCGGCTTCAGGGCCGAGCCACGCAGGATCATGTCCACCTGCACCGACGGGAAGCTGTCGTTCAGGTCGATGAAGGCTTCCGCCGCACTCTGCCCGCCGCCGATGATCGCAATGTTCATCGGTTGGTTGTTGACGCACGGCTGCCTGGCCATGCGCTCCAGGTACTGGGAATGATGGAACACCCGGCCGTCATCCTTCAGTGCCTTGAACGCTTCGGGAATGCGCGGTGTACCGCCGGCGCTGACCACTACCGAACGAGTGGTGCGCACATGCTGCTGACCTTGCGTATCACGCGAGATCACTCGCAGTGCTTCGACCTGCTGGTGGTGCAGCACTGGCTCGATGGCCAACACTTCCTCGCCATAGCGGCTCTGCTCGGTAAATTGCCCGGCGACCCAGCGCAGGTAGTCGTTGTACTCCATGCGGCACGGATAGAAGGTGCCAAGGTTGATGAAGTCCACCAGACGACCGTGGTGCTTGAGGTAATTGACGAAAGAATACGGGCTGGTCGGGTTACGCAGCGTCACCAGGTCCTTGAGGAAGGAAATCTGCAGTTCGCTCTGGGTGACCAGGGTGTTGCCGTGCCAGCGGTAGTCCGCCTGCTTGTCGAGAAACAGCACATCCAGCTCGCCCTGGCTCGGCCCGCGCTCTTGCAGGGCGATGGCCAGAGCCAGGTTCGAAGGGCCGAAACCGACGCCGATCAGGTCGTGAACGATGGGCGATGCAATTGCCTGTGTCATTTCCAGTGTCCTCTGGATGAACCCCGGACCAGCGGGGATAAAGCCTGGGTGACCTGACCAGCCTTGTGCGGCAGCAGATCGTCTGTTGAATAGGAACGAGGACAATGAAAAAAAATTTAACGAGGCCTGATTAAACGGTGCCGATCAATGGGCGTCCCACTGGCGCATGCGCACCCGACAATGCTTCATGGCATTGACGATGTGCTTTTCCACCAGCGCCCGGGAAATCCCCAGGTGCTCGGCGATTTGCGGGTGCGACAAGCCGTCGATCTTGCGCAAAAGAAAACTCTCGCGACACAGCTTTGGCAACTCCGCCAGTGCGCGCTGAAGCATGTCCAGGCGCTGGCCGTGATCAAGGCTGTTGTGGGGGGATGGCGTGAAGTAGCGTTCTTCGCTGTCGAGCACGTCCAGGGATTCGACCTGCCGCAAGGCATTGCGTCGGTGGTCGTCGATTACCAGATTGAGCGCGGTGCGATAAAGAAACGCCCGGGGTTGTTCGATCGGCGTGTCACTGGAACGCTCCAGCACCCGCAGATAAGCGTCATGCACCACATCTTCAGCCACCTGACGGTTGCCTAGCTTGGCGTTCAGGAAATACACCAGCTCGCGATAGTAGTTTTCCAACATGACTCCCAGTCCTTGAGCCAGATCTGCGCCATAAAAGAGATGGCGGCACGATGATGGCAGCGCGCAAGAGGCGTAATTTATAGTAATTCTCATATAGATTTAAAGCACTGGATCCATTTACTTGAGAAATAACCTCATTTGTCGTCCTGTAACGCCATGTATCAACGCTTAAATTCCCGTTCGGGGTTCTCGTTTACAGGACAGCTTCCCGTGTCTGTCGGTCCACCGACAGCGTTCAGCGGCGCCGGTCACTGCCGCGCACGCCGAGCGACGGGCCGATTTCTACCGGCTGGAACCCCGCATGAAACGTCCCCGCCCTACCCGACGCGCCCTGTTTGTTGCTCTGTGCCTGATCCCCGCCGCAGCCCTGGCCGCCTGGCAAGTGATCCCGCCGGGGCGTGAAAAACTTGCCACCGCCACCGTGACCCGCGCCGATATCGAAAACAGCGTGACCGCCCTCGGCACCCTGCAACCGCGACGTTACGTCGACGTCGGCGCCCAGGCGTCCGGGCAGATCCAGAAGATTCATGTCGAGGCCGGCGATCAAGTCAAGGAAGGCCAATTGCTGGTGGAGATCGATCCCTCGACCCAGAAAGCCAAACTCGACGCCGGGCGCTTTTCCATCGACAACCTCAAGGCCCAGTTGCAAGAGCAGCGCGCCCAGCACGATCTGGCGCAACAAAAGTATCAGCGCCAGCAGAACCTCAAGGCTGGCGGCGCGACCCGCGAAGAAGATGTGCAGACCGCCCGCGCCGAAGTCCGGGCGAGACAAGCGCGCATCGACATGTTCGAGGCGCAGATTCGTCAAGCCCAGGCAAGCTTGCGCAGCGATGAAGCAGAGCTCGGTTACACACGGATCTACGCGCCGATGTCCGGCACGGTGGTCGCCGTCGGTGCCCGGGAAGGCCAGACGCTCAATGCCCAACAACAGACGCCGCTGATATTGCGCATTGCAAGGTTGTCACCGATGACCGTATGGGCCGAGGTTTCCGAGGCCGATATCGGCCAGGTCAAACCCGGCATGACCGCCTGGTTCACCACCCTCAGCGGTGGCAGCCGGCGCTGGAGCAGTACCGTGCGGCAGATTTTGCCGGTGCCGCCGCGCCCGCTCGAACAGACGCAGGGCAGCCCCACCAGCGGTCGCAGCGGCAGCGAACGGGTGGTGCTTTATACCGTGCTGCTGGATGTCGACAACGCCGACAACGCCTTGATGACCGACATGACCGCCCAGGTATTTTTCGTCGCCCAGCAAGCGCAGAACGTGCTGACGGTGCCCACCGCCGCCCTGCAAAACGGCACCGCGGCGGATCGCCAGATCGCGCAAGTGGTGGCGGCCAACGGCGAAGTTCAGCGCCGCGAGGTTCGCACCGGGATCAGCGATCGGTTACGCACGCAGATTCTCGAGGGGCTGGCGGAAGGCGATCACGTGCTGAGCGCCCCGCTCACCGGCAGCGGAGGCTGAATGCAAACGCCCCTGATTGACCTGCGACAGATCCGCAAAGCCTACGGCGGTGGCGACAGCCCCGTGGTGGAAGTGCTGCGCGGCATCGACCTGTCGATCCATGCCGGCGAATTTGTCGCCATTGTCGGCGCTTCCGGCTCCGGCAAATCAACCCTGATGAACATCCTCGGCTGCCTCGACCGCCCCACCAGCGGCGACTACCTGTTCGCAGGGGAAAACGTCGCCGGCCTGGGCAGTGACGAACTGGCGTGGCTACGGCGCGAGGCCTTCGGCTTCGTGTTTCAGGGTTACCACCTGATCCCGTCCGGATCGGCCCAGGAAAACGTCGAAATGCCCGCCATTTATGCCGGCACCCCGGCGGACGAACGCCATGCCCGCGCAGCGGCCCTGCTCGATCGCCTCGGCCTGGGCTCGCGCACCGGCAACCGTCCGCATCAGCTTTCCGGTGGTCAGCAGCAACGGGTGTCGATCGCCCGGGCCTTGATGAACGGCGGCCACATCATTCTCGCCGACGAACCCACTGGCGCCCTCGACAGCCACAGCGGCGCCGAAGTCATGAGCCTGCTCGACGAACTGGCCAGTCAGGGGCACGTGGTGATCCTGATCACCCACGACCGCGAAGTGGCCAGGCGCGCCAACCGGGTCATCGAAATCCGCGACGGCCTGATTATCAGCGACACCGCCACCAATCCCTCGGCCGCCCCGCGCACGGCCCGTCCCGGCGCGCTGCAAGCCGTGGACCTGCGCCAGCGCCTGAGCGCCGGCAGCGAGCCCAATGGCGCCTGGAAAGGCGAACTGCTGGACGCGGTTCAGGCGGCGTGGCGCGTGATGTGGATCAACCGCTTCCGCACCGCGTTGACGCTGCTGGGGATTGTCATTGGCGTTGCGTCGGTGGTGGTGATGCTGGCGGTGGGCGAAGGCAGCAAGCGGCAGGTGATGGCGCAGATGGGCGCCTTCGGTTCCAACATCATTTACCTCAGCGGCGCCGCGCCCAATCCGCGTACGCCGCCCGGGATCATTACCCTCAACGACGTCGCCGCGCTCGCCAACCTGCCCCAGGTGCAGCGGATCATGCCGGTCAACGGCTCGACGGCCGGCGTGCGTTTCGGCAACGCCGACCACACCGCCTATGTGGGCGGCAACGACACTAACTTCCCGAGCATTTTCAATTGGCCGGTGGTTCAGGGTAGCTATTTCACCCAGGCCGATGAAGACAGTGCTGCCGCCGTTGCGGTGATCGGCCACAAGGTCAGGGAAAAGCTGTTCAAAGACCTGGCCGACCCGATTGGCCAGTACATCCTGATCGAAAACGTGCCGTTTCAGGTGCTCGGCGTGCTGGCCGAAAAAGGCTCCAGTTCCGGCGACTCCGACAGCGACAACCGCATCGCCGTGCCCTACTCGGCCGCCAGCGTGCGGCTGTTTGGCAGTCGCAATCCCGAGTATGTGGTGATCGCCGCCAAGGATGCGCGCAAGGTCAAGGAGGCCGAGCAGGCAATCGAACAAACGATGCTGCGCGAGCACAAGGGCAAGCGCGATTTCGAACTGACCAACAACGCCGCCATGATCCAGGCCGAGGCCCGCACCCAGGGCACGCTGTCATTGATGCTCGGTTCGATTGCAGCAATTTCGTTATTGGTTGGCGGCATCGGCGTCATGAACATCATGCTGATGACCGTGCGTGAACGCACCCGGGAAATCGGTATTCGCATGGCCACCGGCGCCCGTCAGCGCGACATCCTGCGCCAGTTTCTCACCGAGGCGGTCATGCTCTCGGTGGTCGGCGGTGTCGCCGGGATCGGTCTGGCGCTGCTGGTCGGTGGCGTATTGCTGCTGGGCAAAGTCGCGGTCGCGTTCCAGTTGTTCGCCGTGCTCGGCGCCTTCGGCTGCGCCCTGGTCACCGGTGTCATCTTCGGCTTCATGCCTGCCCGCAAGGCTGCCCGGCTCGATCCGGTCACAGCCCTTACCAGTGAATGATCGACCTATGAAAGTGCCCCTGACCCTTCTGGCCGCCAGCCTGTTACTGGCCGCCTGCAGCAACCCTGCGCCGCGCCCCGACAGCGGCCTGCAACCACCCGCCGCCTGGCAATCGCCGAACACCACCGCCGCTGCACACAGCAATCGGCAATGGTGGACGCAGTTCGGCAGCCCGCAACTCAATCGCCTGATCGAACAGGCCAGCGTGGGCAGCCACGACCTGGCCGCCGCCGTCGCCCGGGTGCGGCAGGCCCAGGCCAGCGCCACCATCGCCGGCGCCCCGCTGCTGCCCGAACTCAAGGCCGGCCTCAACGCCAATCGCCAACGCTTGCTGCACGGCAAGGGCTACAGTCAACTGGACGTCAGCCCTGATAATCGCTCGCTGAATTATTACGATGCGGAACTGAGCGCCAGTTACGAAATCGATTTCTGGGGCGGCAAACGGGCGGCCCGGGACAGTGCCCTGCTCGGCTTGCAGGCCAGCGAGTTCGATCGGGCCACCGTGGAGCTGACCTTGCAAAGCGGCGTGGCCAACAGCTACACCCAGGCCTTGTCGTTGCGTGAACAGCAACGGATCGCCGAGCTGAACCTGGCCAACGCCCAAAGCGTTTTGCGATTGGTGCAGACCCGCTACGACGCCGGCAGCACCACCGCGCTGGAACTGGCGCAGCAAAAAAGCCTGGTGGCCGAACAGCAACGCAAACTGCCGCTGGTGCAACAACAGGCACGGGAAGCGCGGATCACCCTCGCCGCCCTGCTCGGCCAACCGGTGCAGGCACTGACGCTGACGGAGCAGCCGTTCGATCAATTGCATTGGCCGCAGATTGCCAGCGGCGTGCCCAGTGAGTTGTTGAGCCGTCGCCCGGACATCGCCAGCGCCGAGGCCAAACTCGCCGCCGCCCGAGCCGATGTGACCGTCGCCCGCGCGGCGATGCTGCCCAAGCTGACGCTCACCGCCAGCCTGGGCACCGGCGCCGACCTGGCCTCGGATCTGTTGCGCACCACTTTCTACAACCTGTCCTCGGGGCTGGTAGCGCCGGTCTTCAACAATGGTCGCCTCAGTGCCGAGCGCGACAAGGCCACAGCGCGTCAACAGGAACTGCTGGAAACCTATCGCGGGGCAATCATCAATGGCTTCGCCGATGTGGAAAAAGCCCTCAACAGCATTCGCGGGCTGGACGAACAACGTCAGTGGCAAGGGGAGGAACTGAGCCAGGCACAGACCGCTTTCGACATCGCCCAGAGCCGTTACCAGGCCGGCGCCGAAGACCTGCTCACGGTGCTGCAAACCCAGCGCACGCTGTATGCCGCCCAGGATCTGAATGTGCAGCTGAGATTGTCGCGGTTACAGGCCAGTATTGCGCTGTACAAGGCGTTGGGTGGGGGGTGGCAAGCCCTGTAGAACAGCGTCGTTCTTGAGGCCGCCTTCGCGAGCAAGCCCGCTCCCACATTAGTCCTGCGAACACAGATCAAATGTGGGAGCGGGCTTGCTCGCGAAGAACGATAACGCGGTCTATCCGACTAAACCGGCCATCCCTTGACCTTCAAATGCCGCGCATACCACGGCCGTCGGGGCACTTTGCGCAACAGCTCGCTCATGTTGTCTTCATCGCCAAAGGTGATGCGCAACGCCAGCTTCATGGTTTCGGGGTCCATTTCCACCGAACGCCCCACCTGCAGACCCGGCGTAGTGCTGCAACCGTGGGTGTCCGGCCCGAGCCACGGATCGCCCACTTCCACCCAACGCCCCGGCGCAAACCACGGCACGCCGTTGACCTCCAGGCGGCTCAGTTCACCGGGGTGAAAACGTTCATGGGCGCGGAACCAGTCTTCGATGCGATCGTCGATCCAGCCGTGGAAACGCCAGAACACCGGGTTGACGTGGGACGAAAACGGATCGCCGAGAAAATCGTTTTCCGGGGCATACCAGCGCGCCGCGAAGTCGGCCTGATCCCGAGCCATCGGCACTGGTATCTCGTTGGACGGATCCCGCGCCACCGAGGCCCAGCGCATGTGCAGCCAGTCGTGCAGGCCCAGCTCGACCTCCGAGCCGAACTGGCCGAGGGTCAGTTTCGACAGGTAACGCGGATCCCGGTACTGCGACTCCCAGACCTGGAAGTTGCTGTGATAGGTCTCTGCGGCTTTGATATCGCTGACCCACTGGGTGTATTCGTCGTCGCCTTCGGTCAACCAGGTCGGCGGCAAGGCATTGCCATCGTGATTGTCGAAATAGCGCGCGAAGCCCTGGCGATCCCGCTCGAGTTCCGGTTGCGGCAGGGGGAACGCCGGCCATGAAGGCAAATCCTGCATGGACCGAGCGATGCCGAGCATGTGTCGGTGCATGAAGAAGAAATCGATGCCCGAACCGTTGCGGTCCTTGCGCGGCCCGCGAGCGTCACGTTCGTTGTCCCGTGGGCCGGGTTGCCAGCCGATGCCGCGCAACGCTTCGCGTTTTTTCTCCGAGAGCTTGTGCCATTTGTCCCGGGAAGCGTGCCAGAGCTGATGAAACAATCGATGTTCGGGGGACACCAGCCACGCCAGAAATGTCGGGTTGAGAGCAGTGCGCTCCCGCGCTTCGGGAAACCGGCGCTTGATAGCGATAAAGCGATTGTCGAGTTCGGGCAAACCCAACGGGCGATTCAGGCTCAGCACCTGGCCGCTGAACGTGCCGCTGCCGGCGTTGCCGAACGCTGCCCAGACCTCGTCGAGTTTGGCCTTGAACTCATACACCGGCGCCACCAGCGGGGCGTCAGTGCGCATCAACCGCCAGTACAGTTCGGCGCCATTGGCTGGCGCCAGATCGCCGATGACCTGATAGCACGGCTGGCCTTCCCCGCGCAGGTGAGTACCGGTGTCCAGGCAACCGCGCAACCCTCGCCCGCGATGAGCGATGTCGAGAAACAGCTCCAGCCCGTCCTGCGGCAAGCCCTCAAGCCCGGCATCGCTGCCGACAAAACGAATGTCCCAGATTCCGCGCAAGCTGTCGGCCAGTTGCTGCCCGGCGGTGCTCGCCAGGTCGACCGTGGCCTCCCCCGGCGTGATCGGTTCCTTTTCCCGGGTCAGCTCACGATGTGCATAAAAAGCGGCAGGCACCGCAGCGCTCGTGAGCGCCAGGCCCGCCATGAACCAGCGTCGAGAAATCGTCATTGCCCTACCTGTGTCAGCCTTGAAGCAGGCTTTATCCAAGCTAGAACGTTTGTTGTGGGGGGAAATTTAAGCGCACCAGACAGTCCCTTGTGGGGGGCTTTCTGTGGATAGAGGGCTTTCCTGTGGCGAGGGAGCTTGCTCCCGCTGGAGCGCGGAGCGGTCCTGATTTTTCTCAGACAGATCGCGTCTGCTGGATTGACGACTGCTTCGCAGCCGAGCGGGAGCAAGCTCCCTCGCCACAGGGAATCGCACAAGCCACTAATTTTTTCTGTTGGTCACTCGTTCTTCCCAGATAGCAAAGGCCCCTGCGCCTGCACTCAACGGCGAACCTGACTGAGATGGCGATGACAAAAACACATTCGAAAAAGGCCCTGTACCTCGGCCTGCCACTGGCCCTGGCCATCAGTGCCGGCGCAGGCTGGCTGGTCTGGGATTACGGGTTCAAGGACAATCCCGGCTACCCGGTCAAGGTCATGAAACAGGCCACCGAACTGCAGGGGCGGATCCTTTCCTTCGACAGCCACATCACCGTCCCCCTGAGTTTCGGCGCCCACGGCAACGAGGCCGACAAGGACGGTTCCGGCCAGTTCGATTTGATCAAGGCCAACCGCGGCCGACTGTCCGGCGCGGCCCTGACGGTCTTCGGCTGGCCGGAAATGTGGAACGGCCCGAACGCGCCGCACAGGCCCACCGACGGTTTTGTCGAAGAAGCGCGCAACCAGCAGGAAGTGCGCTACAAAATCATCTCCGGCCTGGTGCGCGATTTTCCCAATCAAGTCGGTATCGCCTACACCCCCGACGACTTCCGACGCCTGCACGGCGAAGGCAAGTTTGCGATTTTCATCAGCATGCTCAACGCCTACCCGCTAGGCAATGACCTGAGCAAACTGGACCTGTGGGCCGCTCGCGGCATGCGCATGTTCGGTTTCAGCTACATCGGCAACAACAGCTGGGCCGATTCGTCACGACCGCTGCCGTTTTTCAACGACTCCCCCGATGCCCTCGACGGGTTGTCGGACATCGGCAAACAGGCGGTGCAGCGCCTCAACGATCTGGGCGTGATCATTGATGTGTCGCAGATGTCGACCAAGGGCCTGGAGCAAGTGGCGCAACTGAGCCGCACACCGATGGTGGCCTCGCACTCGGCGCCACGGGCCTCGGTGGACATCCCGCGCAACCTCAGCGACAAGGAGCTGCAGCTGATCAAGAACAGCGGCGGCGTGGTGCAGGTGGTCGGTTTCTCGCAATACCTCAAACCGCTGACCCAAGGCACACAGGACAAACTCAACGCCCTGCGCACGCGTTTCGATTTGCCGCCATTGCCCAACCTGGCGATGGCATTGATGCCGGGCGACCCGATCATCACCGCCTGGTCCGAACAGAAGCTCGGTCAATACGCCAGCGGTCTGTATGCCATTCTCGAAGAAGAACCCAAGGCCACGCTCAAGGACCTCGGCGACGCCATTGATTACACCGTGCGCAAGGTCGGCATCGACCACGTCGGTATCGCTTCGGACTTCAACGATGGCGGCGGCATCAAGGGCTGGGAAAATGTCGGCGAAATCCGCAACGTCACCGCCGAATTGATCCAGCGCGGTTACTCCGAAGCCGATATTGGCAAGCTCTGGGGCGGTAACTTCCTGCGGGTCTGGGAACAGGTGCAAAAAGCCGCGAAGCCCACGCTGATTTCTCTCCAGGAACCTCTCAAGCCATGAGTGACCGTCGGACCTTTCTGAAACAGGCCGGAGTCCTCGCCGCTGGCCTGCCGTTGGGTGCCAGCCTCGGCCCCCAGGTCGCCGCCGCGCAGATGCAAACCCTGCCACGGGACAAATGGGCGCAATTGCGTCAGTTGTTCGACCAGGACCCGAACTACATCCACTTCGCCAACTTTCTGGTGACCTCCCACCCCAAACCCGTGCGCGAGGCCATCGCCCGTCACTGTGCCGCGCTGGACCTGAATCCCGGGCTGGCCATGGACTGGGACCTGGGCGTGACCCACCAGCGCGAAGAAAACGTACGGCTTTGGGCCGGTCGGTATTTGCAGGCCAAACCGACACAGATCGCCCTCACCGGCAGCACCACCGAAGGCCTGGCGATGATTTATGGCGGCGTGCAGGTGCGCCCCGATCAGGAAATCCTCACCACGGTTCACGAGCATTACTCCACGAACAACATCCTGAATTTTCGCAACCAGCGCGATGGCACCCGCGTGCGCAAGATTCAGTTGTTCGAGCAGCCACAGTCGATCTCGGCCGACCAAGTGCTGGATACCATCAACCGCAACATCCGTCCCGAGACCCGCGTGCTGGGCATGACCTGGGTGCACTCGGGCAGTGGCGTGAAGCTGCCGATCAGCGACATCGGCCGACTCGTCGATGAACACAATCGCCAGCGCGACGACCAGGACCGGATCATTTACGTGGTCGACGGCGTACACGGTTTCGGCGTCGAAGACCTGAGTTTCCCGGCGATGAACTGCGACTTCTTCATTGCCGGCACCCACAAATGGATGTTCGGCCCCCGCGGCACCGGCATCGTCTGCAGCCGCAGTGAAGAGCTGAAATACGTCAGCCCGAGCGTGCCGACCTTCTCCGAAGCCACGAGCTTTTCCACCATCATGTCCCCGGGTGGCTATCACGCGTTCGAACATCGCTGGGCCGTGGATGAAGCGTTCAAATTGCACCTGGAACTGGGCAAGGCCGACGTCCAGGCACGCATCCATCAGCTCAACAGCTACCTGAAACAGCGCTTGCTGGAACAGCCGGGCGTCGAGCTGGTCACCCCGGTCGATCCGAAGTTTTCGGCGGGGTTCAGCTTCTTCCGGGTCAAGGGGCAGGATTGCGATGCCGTGGCTGCCCACCTGGTTCAAAACCATATTGTCAGCGATGCAGTCAGCCGCGACGTCGGCCCGGTGATCCGCACCGCACCCGGCCTGCTCAATACCGAAGCCGAGGTGGACCGCTTCATCGACGTGCTGGGCAAAAAGCGCTCCGCGTGAACTCTCGCTCCCAGGCCAATGCAGTTCACTTGGAAAGTCTTGAGTCAGAGACCTGTGGCGAGCGAGCTTGCTCGCGCTTGAGTGCGTAGCGCTCACAAAAATCGGCAATGACTGGCAGATTTTTGGGGCCGCTGCGCAGCCCAGCGCGAGCAAGCTCGCTCGCCACAATGGTCGGCACGACTGATGAGTGAGCTACGAGGCACCGTTTTCCTTTAACCGAGACGACTTATGAATACGCCCCACCCACCTTCCGCCCTGCGAACCCTACCGGCCCTGGCACTGACCGCACTGCTCGCCGGCCTGCTGCCCGGTACGGCCCAGGCCGCGAACCCGCCCACCCCCGGTAAGGTGTTCAAGGACTGCAAGGACTGTCCGGAAATGGTCGTGCTGCCCGCCGGCCGCTATACCATGGGCACACCAGCGGATGAAGTCGGCCACCAGCCCGATGAAGGTCCGCTGCATGAAGTGACCTTCACTCGCCCCTTCGCCATCAGTCGCTTCCAGGTACTGGCCGGCGAATGGGACGCGTACGTGCGCGCCACCGGCAACACCCCCGCCGACTTCGATGATCGCCCGGGCCGTCGCTGCACGGCGGGCAAACCGAGCTTCAAACAGACCGCGCGCCACCCAGCCGTGTGCATGAACGTGGCCGAAGCCGAGGGTTACATTGCCTGGCTGTCGGAGAAAACCGGTCATGCCTATCGCATGCCCAGCGAGTCGATCCGTGAGTACGCCGCCCGCGCCGGCAGCACCGGGGCTTTCCCGTTTGCGTTCGATGAAGGCGCCGACTACCAGATCTCCAAAAACGCCAACACCTACGGCGCCGCCGACGGCTACAACTTCACCTCCCCGGCCGGCACCTTCCCGGCCAACGCCTTTGGCGTGTTCGACATGCACGGCAATGTTTATGAGTGGGTCGCCGACTGCTACCGCGAAGACTATGTCGGCGTGCCCAGCGACGGCAGCCCGTGGCTGGAGCAGAACTGCAAACGCCAGGTCATGCGCGGCAACGACTGGGGCGAAGCGCCGGTGTTTTCCCGCTCCGGCAATCGCAACAGCAGCCTGCCCACCAGCAGCGGCGACTGGCTGGGGTTTCGTGTAGTGCGTGAGCTCTGAATCCTTTGTGGTAAGGGCTTGCCCAGCTTTTTGTAGGAGCCAGGCTTGCCGGCGAAGGCGCTCTTAAGGACGCCTTCGCCGGCAAGCCTGGCTCCTACATGTGCGGCATTACCCTCCAATGCCGTTTAAATAAAATCCCCAACCATTCGTTTTCCTTAAGTACCGGCACTCCCTACGTGTCGAAAGGAATCCTCCATGACCAAGCCAACGCGTGGGGCGATCAACGAATTGTTCGCCCTGCTCAAGCCCTTCCGCCTGATTGTCTCTGTGTCCATCGTGCTTGGCATGATCGGTGGCCTGAGCGTCACCGTGTTGCTGGCGACCATCAACAATGCCCTGCACTCCGCTGACGGCCTGACCCGCACCGTGGTGATGATTTTCGCCGGGCTGTGCGTGCTGGCGCTGCTGACCTCGATTCTTTCCGACATCGGCACCAACTACGTCGGTCAGCACATCATCGCCAGGCTGCGCAAAGAGCTGGGGGAGAAAGTGCTGTCGGCGCCGATCGACCAGATCGAGCGCTACCGCAGCCACCGGCTGATCCCGGTGCTGACCCATGACGTGGACACCATCAGCGATTTCGCCTTCGCCTTCGCGCCATTGGCGATTTCCCTGACCGTGACCCTGGGTTGCCTCGGCTACCTGGCCATGCTGTCGTGGCCGATGTTTCTGATGATGCTGGTGGCCATCGCCATCGGCACCACCATCCAGGCCATCGCCCGGGCCAAGGGCATGCGCGGTTTCTACGCGGCGCGAGACTCCGAAGACGAGCTGCAAAAGCACTACAACGCCATCGCCGAAGGCGCCAAGGAACTGCGCATCCACCGCCCGCGGCGTCAGCGCATGTTCGTGTCCGGCATCCAGAAAACCGCCGAGAAAATCTGTGACACACAGATCCGCTCGATCAATACCTTCGTCATTGCCAAATCGTTCGGCTCGATGCTGTTCTTCGTGGTCATCGGCCTGGCACTGGCCCTGCAATCGTTCTGGCCCAGTGCCGACAAGGCCGTGATGAGCGGTTTTGTGTTGGTGCTGCTGTACATGAAGGGCCCGCTGGAACATTTGGTCAGCACCCTGCCGATCATCAGCCGTGCGCAGATTGCGTTTCGCCGGATCGCCGAGCTCAGCGAACAGTTTTCCTCCCCGGAACCGCACCTGCTGCTGGAGGATCAGGGCCACACACCCGGGCCGGTCCACAGTCTGGAACTGAGCAACGTGCGTTACGCTTTCCCGCCGGTGGAAGGCAGCGAGCCCTTCCGCCTCGGCCCGGTCAACCTGCGCATCGAGCAAGGCGACATCGTGTTCATCGTGGGTGAAAACGGCTGTGGCAAAACCACGCTGATCAAACTGTTGCTGGGTCTTTATGCGCCCACCGAAGGCGAGATCCGCGTGAACGACCAGCCGATCACCGCCCTCAATCGCGATGACTACCGGCAGAATTTCACCACGGTATTTGCCGACTATTACCTGTTCGATGACCTGATTCAGGGCGACCGACAAGTGCCGCAGGATGCCACGCGCTACCTCGAACGCCTGGAGATCGCACACAAGGTCAGCGTCCGCGACGGCGCGTTCAGCACCACCGATCTTTCCACCGGCCAACGCAAACGCCTGGCGCTGGTCAATGCCTGGCTCGAAGAACGGCCGGTGCTGGTGTTCGACGAATGGGCGGCCGATCAGGACCCGACCTTCCGCCGCATTTTCTACACCGAGCTGCTGCCCGACCTGAAGCGCCTGGGCAAGACCATCATCGTCATCTCCCACGATGACCGCTATTTCGATGTGGCCGATCAACTGGTGCGCATGGAGGCCGGCAAGGTTAAAAGCGAACTGCAACCCGCCTGACCGTGTAGGAGCCAGGCTTGCCGGCGAAGGCGTCCTTGAAAGTGCCTTCGCCGGCAAGTCGGATCGCCGCACCGCTGGCTCCTACATGACCGGCATTACCCCTGGACCGGAAAAATAATTTTCCGGTTTGCCGCGGCCTCCTCGTCTTAATGAGATGAATAAGAACCATTACCAACTATACCTGCCAAGGTCTTAACCTCATGTCCGCATCCCGTTTCATGCTTCGACCTCTGACCCGCGCCCTGTTAATGAGCAGCACGACCCGCTCGCGCATGACGTCCACCGGCCTCGGCCTGGCAATGACCCTGGCGATGACGCCGTATGTCCAGGCCCAGGAATGGACCCTGAATATCCCGGCCCAGCCATTGGCTCAGGCGCTGCAGACCCTCGGTCAACAGACCAATCTGCAAATCATCTACAGCCCCGAGAGCATTCAGAACCTGCGGTCCAGCGCCCTCAATGGCCGCTATCAGGAAGATGATTCGCTCAATGCGCTGCTCAAGGGCACCGGGATCCGCCATCAACGCGACGGCAACACGGTCACGCTGCTGGCGCCGGCCACCGGCAGTGCGATGGAACTGGCACCGACCAGCATCAACGGTCAGCGGTTGGGCGCGACCACCGAAGGCAGCAACTCCTACACCACCGGCGCGGTGACCATTGGCAAGGGCGAGCACTCGCTCAGGGAAACCCCGCAGTCGATCACTGTCATCACGCGCAAGATGCTCGATGACCAGAACCTGAACACCATCGAACAGGTCATGGAAAAGACCCCGGGCATTACCGTTTACGATTCGCCCATGGGTGGCAAGTATTTCTACTCCCGGGGTTTTCGCATGACCGGCCAGTACCAGTACGACGGCGTGCCGCTGGACATCGGCAGCAGCTACGTGCAGGCCGATGCCTTCAACAGCGACATGGCGATTTATGATCGGGTCGAAGTGTTGCGCGGTGCGGCCGGGATGATGAAGGGCGCCGGGGGCACTGCCGGTGGTGTGAACTTCGTGCGCAAGCGCGGCCAGGACACCCCGCACACTCAACTGTCGTTGTCTGCCGGCACGTGGGACAACTACCGTGGCCAGGTCGACACCGGCGGCCCGCTGAACGACGCCGGCACCATTCGTGGCCGGGCCGTGGTGACCCAGCAGACCCGTCAGTATTTCTATGACGTGGGCGAACGCAGGGACCAGATCTACTACGGTGCGCTGGACTTCGACCTGAGCGACTACACCACTCTCGGCCTGGGCATGGCCTATGAAGACGTCGATGCCACTCCGTGCTGGGGCGGCTTGCCGCGTTACGCCGATGGCAGCGACCTGAAGCTCTCTCGTTCCACGTGCCTGAACACCGCCTGGAACAACCAGCGCAGCAAGCGGGCCACTTACTTTGGCGATCTGAAACACGAGTTCAACGACAACTGGGCGCTGAAGGTCGCGGGGGTTTACTCGAAAAACACCCAGGACATGGAATACGCCTTCCCCAGCGGTTCAGTGCCGGTTGGCGCCACCAGCACCAGTACCGCGATGATCGGCAGCATCTTTGACTACGATCAGGTCGACTACGGCCTCGACGCGTATGTGGACGGCAAGTTCGACGCATTCGGCCAAGAGCATGAGCTGATCGTCGGTGCCAACGCCAGCCGCTCCCACAAGGACGACTTCTACGCCGTGGCCCTCCTGCCTCAAACTCAGAATGTGCTGAACCCCAACCACCACCTGCCCCAGCCGGATGAAAGTTTTTACCTGGCCAATGCCTCCCGGGGTGGTCCGGTGGACATGCGGATCAAGCAATACGGCGCCTACTCCACGGCACGCCTGAAACTGGCCGATCCGCTGACCTTCGTACTGGGCGGCCGCGTCAGCTGGTACAAGTCCGAAACCGATTCCGTCTCGTTCTGGCGCGGCGAAGGCACGCCGACAAGCTCCGAGGCCAAGGAAACCGGGCAAGTCACCCCGTTCGCTGCGTTGCTGTTCGACATCAATGACAACCTGACCGCCTATGCCAGCTACGCGGATATCTTCACCCCGCAAGGTGGCTACAAGACCATCACCGGTGCGACCCTCAAGCCATTGATCGGCCAGAGCTATGAACTGGGGATCAAGGGTGAATGGTTCGACGGTCGCCTGAACAGCGCCTTCAACCTGTTCCGCACCATCCAGAAAGACGCAGCCCAGGATGACCCGGCCTGCCCGGACAGCAGCTGCTCGCTGAACTCCGGAAAAGTGCGCGCCCAGGGCTTCGAAGCTGAAGTCAGCGGTGAAGTCATCGACCGTCTGCAATTGCTGGCCGGCTACACCTACACCCAGACCAGGATTCTGGAAGACGCCGATGTCAGTCAGGACGGCGTGTCGTACAACACCTATGTGCCGCGCCACTTGCTGCGCGTGTGGGGCGACTATGCGCTCAGCGGCCCACTGGAACGCGTCACCGTCGGTGCCGGCGTCAATGCCCAAAGCAGCAACTACCGCACCTCGGCGAGCAGCGGCAACAACATCACCCAGGCTGGCTATGCGGTCTGGAACGGTCGCATCGGCTACCGCATCGACGACACCTGGTCCGTGGCACTGAACGGCAACAACCTGTTCGACAAGCGCTACTACGCCACGATCGGTTCCGAAGGTTGGGGTAACTTCTACGGTGAACCGCGCAACTTCGTGATGTCGGTCAAGGCTGACTTCTGATTGCAGCCCCAATGAAAACGCCCCGCCATTGCGGGGCGTTTTTTTGTGAGAAAAGGACGGTGGTTTAACTGAAAGTTCGACGGTGTTCCAGCGGGCCTCTTCGCGAGCAAGCCCGCTCCCACATTTGATCCCAGGCGTACACAAATAGTGTGTTCACCGAAGATCCCCTGTGGGAGCGGGCTTGCTCGCGAAGAGGCCGGTACAGCCACCACAAGACCCACAGTCAGACCAATAAACAGGCGATGTTTAATCGACATCTCCCGCACACCCTATAGGCTGTAGCGCGGGAAATCTTTCTACCCAACGAGCTTGGAGGTGTCAGTGAATAACGCTTCAAGAGTCCAGACAATCATTTCAGCAGACCCCGCTCGATGGCGCCTACTCCAGCTTGTTCATTCCCTGGGGTTGCCGGATTGTTGGATCGGTGCAGGTTTTGTCCGGAACGCGGTTTGGGATCACTTGCACGGACGCTTCCCGTCCCCTATCGCGAGCGACGTCGATGTAATCTGGTTTGATCCATGTCACTGCACTCCCTCAGATGACAGGGCTTTAGAAGCAGCTCTGCGAGATTTGGACCCGACAGTCCTCTGGTCAGTAAAAAATCAGGCGAGGATGCATGTTCAGAACGGCGATAAACCTTACATCTGCACTACGGATGCAATGCGCTACTGGCCAGAGACAGCAACAGCGATAGCCGTCAGATTGCGCGAAGGAAACACCTGTGAGGTATCTGCCCCCTTGGGACTGGATGATCTTTTCAACCTGATCATCAGACCCACTTGGAGATTTACTGAAGAAAAAAAAGCGATGTACCAAAAGCGCTTGAAGTCCAAGGGGTGGACGACAGCGTGGCCTCTACTCAGGCAGGAGTCAGGTCAACTTACAGAATCATCCAAATTTTGAACGATGACTTCTTTTTTGGTTTAACTGAAAGTTCGACGGTGCTCCTGCGGGCCTCTTCGCGAGCAAGCCCGCTCCCACATTTGATCTCAGGCGTACACAAATAGTGTGTTCACCAAAGATCCCCTGTGGGAGCGGGCTTGCTCGCGAAGAGGCCGGCCCATCCACTACAAGATTCAGACCAATAAACAGGCACTGTTTAAACGACACTTCCAGACACTCACTCAGGCTACACATTCTTGCGCCGCTGCCTACGACTACGCCAGAATCCGCCGGCTTGTGCGCCTTGAGGCCGGGCTCTATCGTTTCCGGGTCGCTGACGAATCAGCGATCGGGTTTAGCAGCTCGGTAAATATCAAGGCACGCAGTGTCATCTCTCGATCAGCCGGCTACTTTTGCCTACGCTGGTCTGCGTTATGGTGACTGTGCGTGGGGCACTTCGGTGCGCCGGGTTCCTTGATCCCTGGTCTGCTAACCCGCGTACGGTCGCCACCCTTTCTCGTTTAGCAGCGACGTGTGGCGACTCCATTGATCAAGGAGTTTTACCATGTTCAAACCTACACCGAACCCACCGGAAACCGATCCAACATCCCCCTACGAATCCCTCGATTCGAAAAAACTCAACGAAGCCGCCGACCGCGCCCTCGATTACTACCTCAAGCCGGACATTCCCAAAGACACCAAGCGCAAACCCAGCACCATTTACCACGTCGGCACCGAGGTCGATAACGAAACCCTGCTGGTCAACGCCTGCGAATCCCTGGCGTCAGCGAGCATGATGCTCAGCGAGTTCGCCGGGTTGATGGACATGCCACATCGCAACATGATGTTGGGGATTCAATCCGTGGTCATGCTCGGGGAGCTGGCAGTTAACCGGGTGCTGGATAACTTCGATCCACGAGGCTAACGAGGATGATCGTTCCCACATTTGATCTCAGGCGTACACAAATAGTGTGTTCACCGAAGATCCCCTGTGGGAGCGGGCTTGCTCGCGAAGGGGCCGGTACAGCCACCACAAGATCCACAGTCAGACCAATAAACAGGAACTGTTTAAACGACACTTCCAGACACTCACTCAGGCTACACATTCTTGCGCCGCTGCCTACGACTACGCCAGAATCCGCCGGCTTGTGCGCCTTGAGGCCGGGTTCTATCGTTTCCGGGTCGCTGACGAATCAGCGATCGGGTTTGGTAGCCCGGGTTAATCAAGGCGCACAACGCCGACGTTTCAAGCAGTTGACGCTTTTTCGTCTGCTGTTTTGTTATGGCGGTTGTGCGCAGGGCGCCCTCGGACGCGCTGGGTTCCCTTGATGCCCGGTCTACCAACCTGCGTACAGCCGCCACCCTAATGTTTGGTAGCAATAGGTCTGCGGCTCCATTTATCAAGGAGTTTCATCTATGTTCAAACCGACGCCTAATCCGCCGGAAACCGATCCAACTTCCCCCTACGAATCCCTCGATTCCAAAAAACTCAACGAAGCCGCCGATCGCGCCCTCGATTACTACCTCAAACCGGACATTCCCAAAGACACCAAGCGAAAGCCCAGCACCATTTACCATGTCGGCGCCGAGGTCGATAACGAAACTCTGCTGGTCAACGCCTGCGAAACCCTGGCATCAGCCAGCATGATGCTCAGTGAGTTCGCCGGATTGATGGACATGCCACATCGCAACATGATGTTGGGGATTCAATCGGTGGTCATGCTCGGGGAGCTGGCGGTGAATCGGGTGCTGGATAACTTCGATCCGCGAGGCTAGCGAAGAACCTGTAACCGATCGTTCCCATGCTCCAGCGTCACTAGTGTCCGGTAAAACCTTTTCAAAGCTGAAGGCTGCCTTGGGCAGCCTTCAGCTCTGTTCGCTTTTGCCTTCGGTATTCAAGCTGTTCGATGCTCAATGGGCGTTCAAACAAGCTGTGGGTCAGCCGAATGGCAAAGTCTGAAATAGACCCAGAACCACCTGAGCGGCGCTGATAAAGGTGCAGCAAAAGGTAGGTGATCAAGGCGCTGTAGATCTGCAGGCGGACGGCATTTTCGGAGAAGCCGAAATACCGTTTGAGCTTGAGGTTTTGCTTGATCCACTTGAAAAACAACTCAATCTGCCAGCGTTGTTTATACAAGTCGGCGATCTCTTCAGCTGAGCGAGAGAAGTCGTTGGTGACCAGAACCAGCGGTGTTTCGTGGTCGTCTCGACGAACCTGAATCCGGCGTACAGCCTGATCCTGGTAGTGATTCGGACGTCGCGTGTTCAGGTATTTTTTGCCGAACAACACTGACTCGTCTGCCTCAATAAACTCCTGTGCGTCCCCTTTCCTCAAGTTTTCTACGTGCTGCAAATTGGCGTTTTTCTTCAGTCGTGTGACGAAGAAAGAGCCCGTCTGATCAATCTGGTGCCACCAGTTGTAGTCGCAATAACCCTTGTCGAACACGTACGTCATACCTGCTTCAAGCGGCATGGTCAGGGCATCGCTCAGATCGTTGACGTTGGCGGCGGTGATGTTTACGTAAGTTGGGGCTGTTTGCCGTGGGTCGATGGCCACATGCACTTTCAGTCCTTGGGTGATGCGGGTTTTGGTCGCGGTGGTCCATTCGTCAAAACCGGGTCCGCGGAGGCTGATCGAAGTTGAATCGATCAAGGTGATCATCGCTTCGAGAGACTTGCGCTGTTTGCGACCGATGCCTTGAAGCAAATGCTCGCA
Source organism: Pseudomonas sp. NPDC086112 (assembly GCF_044746425.1). Lineage (NCBI taxonomy): Bacteria > Pseudomonadati > Pseudomonadota > Gammaproteobacteria > Pseudomonadales > Pseudomonadaceae > Pseudomonas > Pseudomonas sp. NPDC086112. The sequence continues at coordinate 46,911 of NZ_JBIVCD010000024.1, forward strand.
GGCTAATCGAAACGGCTCTGAACTGCGCTTGTTCAGCGAATCACAAAGGGTTGAGCGCACCATGTTTTTGGCGTTGAGGTGGTGCCGATGGGGCTCAAGCGACTGCGAGGCAGTCGCCAATGTACGCAAGCTTTTGGCTTGTGTCAGTTGACCAAAAATCAACGTGACGAGCAGATCCCAAGACGTGAATTGTTTGGCGTAACGATCAGCTCCGCAACGTTTGACCGCTGTTTTGAAGAGCTGATGAGGAAGGGCCTGAAGCATTTGCGCAAATCGAGTGCTGCTGAACATAGGCGAAAATCGAGTGAGAAAAACCTGATTATTGCTTAGAAGCAGGCACAGCAAGGGGGAGCAAGCCCCCCCTTCAAGTTTTACCGGACACTAGTGATGCTCCAGCGTGGGAACGATCAAAGAAGTTCTAGGGTGTTCTAATGGGCCTCTTCGCGAGCAAGCCCGCTCCCACACTGGATCTACTGTGATCACAAATTTTGTGACCAGCGCCGACCTAATGTGGGAGCGGGCTTGCTCGCGAAGAGGCCGGCCCATCCACCACAAACCTAACTGACGGGCATTATTCGCATTGCAGTTTCCATGCTCAACCCAAATGCCAACTCAGCGCCCGACTCAAGCTTTCATGCACACCCAACACATCCGGCATCACCGAAGCCAATCTGAGCAGGTCATGGGTCAGCCCCGGGCAATGTTCGAGTTCGACACTCACCCCCTGCGCGCGCAGTTTATCGACGTAGGCCTGGCCTTCATCGAGCAACGGATCGAACCCGGCCAGCAACACAATCGCCGGCGCAACCCCGCGCAAGTCCTCAGCCAGCAACGGTGAGAAGCGCCAGTCCAGCAAATCTTCGGGGCTGCGGGCGTAGTGCTGGTAAAACCAGTCCAGCGTGTCGTTCTCCAGCAGATACCCCTCACTGAACAACAAACGCGAATCGTGGGTGCGCGAGGCATCGGTGACCGGATAACACAGCAGCTGCACCTTCGGGACGATGGCCACGGTGTGTGGCTGAACCACTGCCTGCAAGGCCAGCACCGTCGCCAATGTAGCACCGGCGCTGTCACCGCCGAACGCGACGCGATCGGCATCCAGCCCCAGGGCCAGCGCCTGTTCCGCCAGCCAGGACAAGGCGTCTTCACCGTCCTCCAGTGCGGTCGGGAAACGATGCTCTGGCGCCAGCCGATAGCCAACCGACAACACTGCGCATGGCGTACGCCGGCAGAATTCGCGGCAGACTCCGTCATGGGAATCCAGGCTGCCCACTACAAAACCACCGCCATGGAAATACACCAGCACCGGCATCGGTGCCGTCGCCCCGCTCGGGCGATACAAACGCAACGCCAGCGGCGCGCCGTCCCGGGCCGTGGTGCTGACCTCCAGCACATCAATATCCTGAGGGGCATCCCAGCGCAACTGCGCGGTGGTTTGTTCGAAGATCGCCCGCGCCTTGGCCGGGGTCAGTTGATGCAGCGCTGGCTGGCCTGCGTCCTGGCCGTCTTGCGCCAGGTCGAGGAAGGCTTCCAGATCAGGGTGTAGCGACATCGAAAGAATCCTTATGTCCGTAAAAAAGGGGCGCGCCTGAGCAACGCCCCTCAGCAATGATTAAAACCCCGGCTCTCAGCCCACCCGCGCCATGCAATGCTCGATCAACGCCTCAAGCTCGCGCTGATAATCCTGCATCAACGACTCCAGGGTGCTGGCCCGATAACGCTGGGTGCTGTAGATGCAACGCAGCGCCAACTGACCGTCGTACACCTGGCCGACGATCTCCAGCCAGTTGCCCAGATTGGCCTGCAAGCTGTAGTTATCGCCGGTGTCTTCCAGCGCCGGCACCAGCAAGGCCTGCTCGTCGAAGCTCTGGTCGAACTGCCCCAGATAGTTGAACGTCACCCGTGCCTGCGGCAGATCAGCCAACTGACGGGCCAGTTGCGGGCCGGCCAGGTGACGCAACACGCCATAGCCGATGCCCTTCTGCGGGATGGCTGCCAACTGCGCTTGCACGTTGACAATCGACGCGCCGATGTCCGCGCTGTCGGGGGTGAGCCGGACCGGGAACATGCTGGTGAACCAGCCCAGGCTGCGACTCAGGTCGATGTTCTCGAACAGGTCCTCGCGGCCGTGCCCTTCCAGCAGAATCAGCGCCGACGGCTGTTCGCTCCAGCGGCACAACGCCCGGCTCAGGGCCGACAGCAGCAAATCGTTGATCTGCGTGCGATAGACTGCCGGCGCCTGCTTGAGCAACTGCTCGGTGTGTTCGCGAGACAACTTGAGCCGCGCCTGAGCCTGGTGACGCACCTGATTCTTGCCGCGACGGTTGTCGCACGGCAGGTCGATACCCGGCTGATCCAGTTGCTCCAGCCAGTAGCCCAATTCCTGCTCGGCAATCACCGGCGCCTGCGCCTGCAACGCTTCGGCAAACGCACGATAGCTGCTGGTGCGGATCGGCAATTGCGGTTCGATACCCATCACGCAAGCCTCGTAGGCCACCTTCAGGTCGTCGAGCAAAATTCGCCACGACACGGTGTCGACCACCAGATGGTGGATGACCATCAACAGCCGCGCCTGGCCGTCCGGCAAGGCGATGTGCACCACACGCCAGGCCGGTCCATCGTCGAGTTTGAGGCTGCGCTGAGTCAGGTTGGCCAAGGCTTCGACCTGCTCGCTGCTCTCGACTTCACGACGCCACAACACCGGTTCGCGGCGCTCGGTCGGTGCGGCATAGCGCTGCAACCAGCGCCCGCCTTCCTGACAGAAACGCAGGCGCAAGGTGTCGTGGTGGTTTTCGATCCAGCCCAATGCCTGTTCCAGGGCATCCAGATCCAGCGTCTGACGCGCACTCAGCAAAAACGACTGGTTGTAGTGATGAGACTCGGCCATGCCCTCGGCAAAGAACCACTCCTGAATCGGCAGCAGATTGAACAACCCTTCACTGGCCACATGGGTCAGGTCCACCGCCGGTTGCGCAGTGCTCGCCTTGACCACGTCCTGTTCGACGATGCCGGCGATGGTCTGGTAGCGCATCAGATCGCGCAGCTTGAGGTCCATCTGCAGGGTCGGGTGGTTCCTGACCCGGGAAATCACTTGCAGGCTCAGGATCGAGTCGCCGCCCAGTTCGAAGAAGTTGTCGCTGATACCGACCTGCTCCACCTGCAACACCTGCGCCCAGATGTCCGCCAGCAGTTGTTCCTGCTGATTGCGCGGGGCTACGTATTCCTCGCTTTTGAATTCCGGCTCGGGCAATGCCTTGCGGTCGAGCTTGCCGTTGGGGGTGATCGGGAAGGCACTGAGGCAGACGATCTGCGCCGGCACCATGTATTCAGGCAAAGTGCTGCGCAGACCGGCCTTGAGTTCATCACCCAGCGCCTTATCATCCACGTGCTGCCCGGCCTCGGTGACGACGTAGCCGATCAGTTGCTTGCCAGAAGCATTGTCCCGGGCGATCACCAGGGCGTCGCTGACCTGCGCCAGTTGCCGCAGGCTGGCCTCGACTTCACCCAGCTCGATGCGGAACCCGCGCACTTTGACCTGATGGTCGATGCGGCCGACGTAATCGACCACGCCATCCTGGCGCAAGCGCACCAGGTCGCCGGTGCGGTACAGCCGCTCGCCGCTGGCAAACGGGTTGGGCACGAAGCGTTCGCAGGTCAGGTCCGGCCGGCCATGGTAACCACGGGCAACCCCGTAGCCACCGATGTACAACTCGCCGGCAAAACCGGGCGGCAGCGGATTCAGTTCTTCATCCAGCACATACAGGGAACGTGCGCCCACTGCCCGGCCGATCGGCGCATAGGCCGCTTCACACTGCTGGCTCACCGGCACTTTCCACAGCATCGGCGTGACCACGGTTTCCGTCGGGCCATAGCCGTTGGTGAAGTACTCGGGACGCAGCGCCGCCTTGACCTGTTCGAAGGTCTGGTCCGGCACCGCATCGCCACCGAAGCAATAGATGCGCACCGGCGGCGGTGCAATTGCGCTGGCCGCGGCGTACTCGGCCAGTTGCTTGAGGTAGGCCGGCGGGAAGCAGGCGATGGTCACGCCGTACTCGTGCAGCGCCTGGTAGGTCTGCTCCGGCGTCCACAGGCAACCGTCCCGCACCACCAGCCGGCCACCGCTGTACAGCGTACTCAACCAGCGTTCATGGGCACCGTCGAAGGCGAACGACATGAAGTGCAGCTCGCAACTGCGGGTGTCCATTTCATACAGTTTGGCGATGGCCTGACAGTGCATGCTCAACGGCCCTTGGGTCACCGCCACGCCTTTTGGCCGCCCGGTGGAACCCGAGGTGTAAACCAGATAGGCCAGTCCTTGCTCCAGCACACGGCACACCGGCGCCTCATCGGCATAACGGGACTCGTCGAGCTGATCCAGCTCAAGGCGCAACAGGCCCTCGGGCACCGGTAACGTCGCCCGCAGGCTGCTCTGAGTCAACAGCAGCGCCATGCCCGAATCTTCAATCATGTACGCCAGACGCTCCGGCGGATAATCAATGTCCAGCGGCACATACGCCGCGCCGCTTTTGAGCACCGCGAGGAAGCTGACGACCATTTCCAGCGAACGCGGCAGTGCCACGCCAATCACCACTTCCGGCCCCGCGCCGTGTTCGATCAAGCAATGGGCCAGACGATTGGCCCGTCGTTCCAGCTCGCCGTAGCTCAGGCTCAGCCCGGCGCATTGCACCGCTATGGCCTCGGGTTGAATCAGCGCGTGTCGGCTGATCAGCTCTGGCAACAGCTGCGGCTGATGATCCGCTGGCGGCTCGGCGCTCCAGGTTTGCATCGCCTGCCATTGTTCAAGCGACAGGCGCTGCAGGTTACCCAGGCGTTCGTCAGGCGCGCGCATCATCGCCTCAAGGGTGTTTTCCAGCGTCAGGCGAATACCCTCCACCGCCTCGGCACTGAAGTGGCTGCGCAGGTACAGATATTCAATCGACAGTTCGTCGCCGAGCGTCACCGCCAGGTCCATTGGCACGTTGGTCACGTCATGGCCGATGGATTTGCCGAAGCTCAGGCCGCTATCGTTGTCCTCTTGCAGGCGGTCGTCGATCGGGTAGTTCTCGAACACGATGATGCTGTCGAACAGCGCCTGCCCGCCCAGGCCGGACCAGCGTTGCACGTCCGCCAACGGAGCCTGGGAATGGTCGCGGATATCCAGGTTGTAAGCCTGGATCCGGTTCAGCCAGTCTGCCAGGGGCTGATCCGGTTCCAGCGTCTGAATGATCGGCAAGGTGTTGATGAACAAACCCAGCATGTTGCCGACATTGGGCAAACTCTCGGGACGCCCGGACACCGTGGCACCAAAGGTCACGGTGTTTTTCCCGGTATAACGCTGCAACAGCAGCAACCATGCGCCCTGGATCAACGTGTTCGGGGTAATCCGCAGATCGCGGCAGAACTGCAGCAGACGACCGGTCTGTTGCGCGTCCCAATGGGAGTAAATGGCGTTGTGGCCGGGTTCATCGGACACATGCCGGGGATGGATGGCCTGGCTCAACGCCGTCGCCTCGTTGACCGGGGCCAGCCGGGCTTTCCAGAACAGCTCCCGGGCGTCCTGGTCCTGGGCTTGCAACCAGGCGATGAAGTCGCGGTAGCGGCCGTTTTCAGCGCTGATTTCACCCTTGGCGTAATGCTGGATCACCTCACCAAACAGTCGCGAGCTGCTCCAGCCGTCCATCAGGATGTGGTGACTGGTCCAGACCATCTGATACTGATCTTCAGTGCTGCGAATCAACAACACTCGCTGCAGTGGCGCATGGGTCAGTTCGAAGCCTCGCGCGCGGTCCTCGGCGGCCCGCGCGGCGATGTCCGCCTCGCTGGCGTCGCGATCGCGCCAGTCGAGCACCTGCAAATCGAGCGTCGCCTGACGCTGGACAATTTGCAGCGGTTTGGCCAAGCCATCGTGCCAATGGAAGCTGGTGCGCAGGATGGCCTGACGCTCGATGACCGCCTCCCAGGCCTTGCGGAAACGCTCAACGTCCAGACCGCCCACCGGCAAACTGATCTGGTTGACGTACAGGCTGGAACCATTGTCCGACAAGGTGTGGAACAGCATGCCCTCTTGCATCGGCGACAGCGGATAAATGTCTTCGATCCGGGACGGAGCTATCGGCAAGGCGTCCAGTCGGGCCTGATCCAGATGCGCCAACGGGAAGTCCGACGGCGTGACGCCGTGGCTGTCCGGCTGGCAGCAATGCTCGATCAGCAGCTCCAGTTCCCCGGCGTACTCCTCGGCCAAGCGTTCGATGGTCGAGGCGTTGAACATCTGCGTGCTGAACGACCAGCCGACACTCAACTCACCGCCGTATACCTGGCCGTTGAGCGTCAGCCAGTTACCCAGCAACGCATCGTCACTGTGCTCTGCGCCCTTGACCTCATCGGCCGGCACAAACAAGGCACCGCTCTGGCTATCGAAGCTGCCGTCGAACTGGCCCAAGTAGTTGAAGGTGATACGCGGTGTCGGCAGGGTCCGCAGCGACGCCTGGCAAGCCTCGTCACCCAGATAACGCAGCACACCGTAACCAATGCCACGATCCGGAATTGCGCGCAGTTGCTCCTTGATTTGCTTGATCGAGCCGGCCAGCGCCTGGGTCGGGGTCAATTTGACCGGGAACAGGCTGGTGAACCAGCCGACCGTGCGGGTCAGATCGAGGCCATCAAACAGATCTTCACGACCATGGCCTTCGAGCTGAATCAGCACCGACGACTGTTCGCTCCAACGGGCGATTACCCGTGCCAGCGCCGTCAGCAACAGGTCGTTGACCTGTGTGCGGTAAGCCGCCGGGGTCTGTTGCAGCAGTCGTCGGGTCAAGGTCGGGTTCAGGCGACTGTAAAGCGTCAAGGCATGGCGGCTCTGCAGGCTGCCCTGGGGGTTATCTTGCGGCAGCGGCGCGCCGTCCGAGCGCTGCGCCTGCCAGTAAGGCAGTTGTCCAAGCAGCGATTCACTGCCGGCGTGACGTTGCAATTGCTCCGCCCAATGCTTGAAGGACGTGGTCTTGGCCGCCAATGCCAACGGTTCGCCAGCCAGTAACTGGCGGTAGCTGCCCTGAAAATCCTCCAACAGGATCCGCCACGACACACCATCGACCACCAGGTGATGAACGATCAACAACAAGCGCTGCTCGCCCTCAGGCAAATCGAACAACACCGCGCGCAACAACGGGCCTTGTTGCAGATCCAGGCTGCGCTGGGCTTGTTCGGCGACGCGTTCCAGGTGGGCGGTATCACTGACTGATTCCAGCCACAACGGCGACAGGCGCTGTTGTTCCACGGTCCGATAGCTCGCCGACCAGCTGCCTAAGGTTTGGGTAAAGCCCAGACGCAGGCCGTCGTGATGATCGATCAGCGCGTGCAAGGCCTGCTCAAGCGTCGCGGCCATCAGAGGGTTCAACGGTTTGAGCAGCACCGACTGATTCCAGTGATGACGCTGCGGCAAGGGTTGTTCGAAGAACCATTGCTGAATCGGCAGCAACGGTGTCTCACCTGTCACCGGGCCTTGATCGGTTGGCGCCAGGGCTTTGCCGAGCTGCGCGACAGTGGCCAGCCCCTGGACGGTCTGCTGCTGGAACAGATCCTTGGGTGTGAAGCTGATTCCCTGCTGACGCGCCCGGCTCACCACCTGAATGGAGATGATCGAGTCGCCGCCCAGAGTGAAGAAGTTGTCGGTCACACCGACCCGCTCGAGTTTCAGAATGTCTTGCCAGATCCCGGCAATCTGCTGCTCCAGTGCGGTGCGCGGTGCCACGTAATCGCGTTGCAGCTGGTTGGCGTCCGGGGTCGGCAAGGCCTTGCGGTCGAGTTTGCCGTTGGGGGTCAGCGGCAATTGTTCAATGAACAACCATTGCGCCGGCACCATGTAATCCGGCAGGTGCGCCTTGAGTCCGGCCTTGAGCGCTTCGCTCAGATCGTCCTGCTGTTGCGGGCTCAGGTCAGACTGCGTCGGCACCACGTAAGCCACCAATTGCTGACCGCTATGACCTTCCACTGCCAGCACCACGCCTTCGCGCACGCTGTCGTGGGCCAGCAGGCGCGCTTCGATTTCACCGAGTTCGATACGGAACCCGCGCACCTTGACCTGATGGTCGATGCGGCCGACGTACTCGATCACACCGTCTTCACGCAAGCGGGTCAGGTCGCCGGTGCGGTACATCCGCTCGCCGTTGCTGGCCAGCGGGTTGGGCACAAAGCGCTCGGCGGTCAGGCCCGGGCGGAACAGATAGCCACGGGTAATGCCGTCGCCGGCCAGGTACAGCTCGGCGGCAACGCCAATCGGCGCGGCCTGCAATTGGGCATCGAGCAAGTGCGCGGTGGTGTTCACCAGCGGCCGGCCGATGTTGGCCTGGCCGCCGGCTTCGCGGCGGGTGCAGGTCGAATAGGTGGTGTCTTCCGACGGGCCGTACAAATCGTAAACGTGCTCGACCGAGGTCTCGCGGTACAGCGTGTCCACCAGCGTTTGCTTGAGCGGTTCTCCCGCGAGGTTGATGATGCGCACGCCTTGCGGGATCTGCCCGGCACGCTGCAAGGCAGCGATGGCCGACGGCACGGTGTTGATCAGGCGCACCTGATCGCGCTCCGGCAGGTCCGGCAGTTCCAGGGCGTTGCGCGCCATGATGATCGAGCCGCCGCGGGCCAGGGTGACGAAAATCTCCCACACCGACAGGTCGAAGCACACTGAAGTCGAGGCCAGCACGCCTTGCAGGTCCTCTTCGCTGTACACCTCGTGCGACCAGTGGATCAACGCCTGCACGTTGCGATGAGCAATCGCCACGCCCTTCGGTTTACCGGTGGAGCCGGAGGTATAAATCACATACGCCAGGTTGGCAGAATCAATCCGGCCCTCAAGGTTGTGCGGTGCCAGGTCAGCGAAGGCCTGACCGCCCGCCTCGACCCACACCACTTGTGCTTGGGTCTCGGGCAACTGCGATAGCAAGTGCTGCTGGGTCAGCAGCACCCGCGCCTGACTGTCGTCGAGCATGTAGGCCACGCGATCCGCCGGGTAGTCCGGGTCCAGCGGCACGTAGGTGCCACCGGCCTTGAGCACCGCCATCAAGGCAATCACCAGTTCGGCGGAACGAGGCATCGCCACGCCCACGCGGATTTCCGCACCGACACCCAGTGTTTGCAGATGACGGGCCAGTTGATTGGCGCGGCGATTGAGTTCGGCGTAGGTCAATTCGGCACCGGCATGCCGCAAGGCAATCGCCTGTGGCCGCGCTTCGACCTGGGCTTCGAAGCCCTGATGGATCAACGCTTGGGCCGGGTACACCGCATGATGGTCATTCCATTCGGCCAGGGTGCGCAGCTCGCTCGCCGGCAACAGCCCGATCTCGCCCAGCAAGCGTTGCGGTGCGTCGAGGAACTGGCGCAGTACTTCTTCCAGATGAGCGGCCAGGCCGACAATGCTGCGCTCGGCGAAGTGCTCGGTGAGGTAGTTGAAGTCCAGGCTCAACACCTCGCCGGCACCGGCGATCAGCGTCAGGCCGTAGTTGGTTTGCTCGCGATGTTCGAGACCGCTGAAACGCAATCCACCCGGATTGGCCTCCAGAGTGTCGGACACCGGGTAGTTTTCGAACACCAGCAAGGTGTCGAACAACGCTTCGCCGTTGAGCGCAGCCAGGCGTTGAATGTCTTGCAATGGCGTCTGTTCGTAATCACGCAACAACAGGTTCTTGTCCTGCACGCTGCGCACCCAGTCACTGACACTGCAGGTCGCTTGCGGGCTTGCGATCACCGGCAGGGTATTGATGAACAGGCCCAACTGTTGCTCGATACCCGGCAGATCCACCGGGCGACCGGACACCGTCGCGCCGAAGGCGACGCTGCTCTGCCCGGTATAGCGCTGCAATACCAACAGCCACGCAGCTTGCACCAGGCTGTTGAGCGTCACTTGCTGCTGACGCGAGAAACCATTGAGGCGCTGGGTGAAGGCCGCGTCAAAGGTGAGCTTATGCACGCCTTTGCCGGGGCCGGGCACGGTTTGCCCGTGGCAGGCCGAGGCCAGCCGCGTCGGCTCGTCCAGTTCGGCCAATTGCCCGCGCCAGAAGGCTTGCGCCGCGTCCTTGTCCTGGCGTTGCAGCCAGGCCAGGAAGTCGCGATAACGGCCCTGGGCACTCGGCACCGGATGCCCGGCGTAATCCTGCAGCACTTCGCCAAACATCCGCGAGTTGCTCCAGCCGTCCATGAGAATGTGGTGGCAGGTGAAGATCAGGCGATGACGATCATCGGCGGTGCGCAGCAGGCACAGGCGCAGCAGCGGCGGATTCTGCAAGTCGAAACCGCGTTCGCGATCAGCCAAGGCACGGGCCTCAAGCACGGCTTGCAGGTCCGGTTCGGCACGCACATCCACTTCCGGCATTTCCAGGGTCAGCTGGCGATTGATCACTTGCAGCGGTGTATCGAGGCCGTCGCGGCCCCAGATGAAACCGGCGCGCAGCACTTCATGACGATCCACCACTCGCTGCCAGGCTTGCTGGAAGCGCGGTACATCCAGTCCGTCGATATCCAGCAGCATCTGATAGACGTAAGCGCTGGCGTCGGCGTCGTACAGGCTGTGGAACAGAATGCCCTGCTGCATCGGCGCCAGCGGGTAAATGTCCTCGATCCGCTGCGCGGCGATCGGCAGGCTGTCCAGATGCGCCTGGGACAACCCGGCCAACGGCACATCGGAAGGGGTCAGGCCGCCGCTCGGATGATTCAGGCAATGGTCGATCAACTCGCCCAGCGCGACTTCATAAGCGCGAGCCAGGGCGTTGATGGTCGCCTCTTCGAACACGTCGCCGCTGTAGGTCCAGGTCAGGCTCAATTGCCCCTGATAGACGCGGCCGTCGATGGTCAGCCAGTTGCTCATCGGCGCCTGTTCGTCCTGACCGGCGCCCTTGTCTTCGGTGGCCGGCACCCACAGGGCGCCTTCGTCGAAGTTGTTATCGAACTGCCCCAGGTAGTTGAACGTCACCTTGGGTTGGGACAAGCCGCTCAGGGCCGCTTGCGCCTCATCACGTCCCAGATACCGCAGCAAGCCAAAGCCGATGCCTTTGTTAGGGATCGAGCGCAGTTGTTCCTTGATGCCCTTGATGGACGCTTCGAGGCTGGTCTGTGGAGTCAGGCGCACCGGGAACATGCTAGTGAACCAGCCCACGGTACGGCTCAGGTCGAGGTCGTCGAACAGGTCTTCGCGGCCATGCCCTTCGAGCTGCACCAGGGCGCTGTCGGAGGCGGTCCACTCACACAAAACCCGGGCCAGTGCGGTCAACAGCAAATCGTTGACCTGGGTGCGATACACCGCCGGTGCCTGTTGCAGCAATTGCCGGGTGCGCTCGGCATCCAGACGGGTATCGACGCTGCGCTCGAAACGGTTCTGCAGTTGCCCATCAGGGTTGTCCAGCGGCAAGTCCGCCGGCGCTTCGGCCAGTTGCGCGCGCCAGTAATCCAGCTCGGTTTCCAGCCCGGTGCTGCGCGCATAACCTTGCAGGCGTTCGCCCCAATCCTTGAACGCCGTGGTCTTGGCCGGCAGGCGCAATGGTGTGCCAGCGCTCAGTTGCTGATAAGCGGTTTGCAGGTCTTCCAGCAGAATCCGCCACGACACACCATCGACCACCAGGTGATGGATCACCAACAGCAGTCGCTGGCTGGCGTCGGGCAGATCTACCAATGCAGCACGGATCAACGGGCCGTCGCTCAGGTTCAGGCTACGCTGCAACTCCAGGCACAGCGCCGGCAAGGCTTCGCTGTCTGGCAACGTCACGGTGCGCAGCAGTGCGTGCGGCTGATCGACGGCGGCATGCTCCTGCACCCAATCACCGGCGGTCTGCCGATAGCGCAGACGCAAGGCATCGTGATGCCGTTGCAGATGTTCCAGGGCCTGCTCCAGCACAGCCGCTTGCAGAGGTTCGGCCGGGGTCAGCAGGATCGACTGGTTCCAGTGCTGACGCTGAGGAATCTCGGTGGCGAAAAAGTACTGCTGAATCGGGGTCAGCACGGCCGCGCCGAGCACATCACCTTGCATCGCCTGCACCGCATCGCTCTGCTGTGCGACGGAGGCCAGGCGTTGCACGGTCTGGTGCTGGAAGATGTCTTTGGGCGAGAAGCGAATGCCCGCCTGACGTGCCCGGCTGACCACCTGAATCGAGATGATCGAATCGCCGCCCAGTTCGAAAAAGTTGTCGTTGAGCCCGACCCGCTCGACTTTCAACACGTCCTGCCAGATCTCGGCCAGACGCTGTTCGAGTTCGCTGCGCGGTGCCGCATAAGCCTCTTGCACCAGGCTCACATCGGGGTTGGGCAGTTGCTTGCGATCGAGCTTGCCGTTGGCCGTCAGCGGCAGGCGGTCGAGGAACACCCAGCTGACCGGCACCATGTAGTCCGGCAGGCTTTCCCGCAATTGCGCCTTGATCGAATCGCGCAAGCCGGCATGGGCCTCCGCGTCCAGTGGCTCGCTCGGCACAATCCAGGTCGCCAGTTGTTGCCCACTGAGCCCTTCGACCGCCAGCACCACGGCTTCACGCACCGCGTCATGCTTGAGCAATTGGGTTTCGATTTCTCCCAGCTCGATACGGAAACCGCGAATCTTCACCTGATGGTCGATACGACCGATGTACTCGATCACCCCGTCACCGCGCAGCCGCGCCAGGTCGCCGGTGCGGTACAAACGTTCACCGGCCACAGGGTTGAACGGATCCGGAACGAACCGGGTGGCGCTCATGCCTGGCTGGTTCAGATAGCCCCGCGCGAGCCCGGCCCCGGCGATGTACAACTCGCCAATGCACCCTTGGGGCACCAGGTTCATCGCGTCATCGAGCAAGTACCACGACAGGTCGACAATCGGCTCGCCGATCGGGCTGCTGTGGGTCTGCTGCAAGTCCGTCATGGTCAGCGGGCGGTAGGTCACATGCACGGTGGTTTCGGTGATGCCATACATGTTGATCAGGGTCGGCGCGCGATCACCGAAACGCTCGAACCAGGGGCGCAGGCTCTGCACTTCCAGCGCTTCACCGCCAAACACCACGTAACGCAGCGCATGGTTGCGCGACGAGGCACTAGCCACTTGCATCAGCGGTTTGAACGCCGATGGCGTCTGGTTCAGAACGGTGACTTGTTCATCGCAGAGCAAGGTGTAGAACTCTTCCGGTGAACGGGTGACGTCATGGGGCACCACCACCAGTTTGCCGCCGTGGAGCAGCGCGCCGAAGATTTCCCAGACCGAGAAGTCGAACGCGTAGGAATGGAACAGCGTCCAGCTGTCTTCGGGACCGAAACCGAACCAGTGATCAGTGGCACTGAACAGGCGAATGACATTGCCATGGGGCAGCAACGCGCCTTTGGGCTTGCCGGTGGACCCTGAGGTGTAAATCACATACGCGAGGTTGTCTGCCGTAGTCATGCACGGCGGATTGGCCGTGCTGCTGTCCTGTGGAGGTTGATTCAGATCCAGGCAGGCCAGCCCCGGTGGAATCGGCAGCTGCGCCAGCAGATGTCCCTGGGTCAGCAACAGCTCGATCCCGCTGTCCTCGATCATGTAGCGCAAACGGTCGTCGGGGTAGCTCGGGTCCAGCGGCACATAGGCGCCTCCGGCCTTCAGTACAGCGAGAATGGCGACGATCATGTCCAGCGAACGCTCCACCGCCACGCCCACTCGAACATCGGAGCCCACGCCACGGGCGATCAGCAGATGCGCCCATTGGTTGGCCTGTTGATTGAGTTCGGCGTATGTCAGCCGCTGCCCGGCGAACACCACCGCCGGCGCATCCGGATGACGCTCGGCCTGAGCCTCGATCAACTGATGAATGCACTGGCTGACCGGGTGCACCACCGGGCCCGGGTTCCAGTGCGCGAGCAGTTCCTGTTGCTGCGCGTCATCGAGCACCGGCAGCTGAGCAATGCGCTGGGTCGGGTCCTGAACGATCGCCCGCAGCAGGTTGCGCCAATGCTGCGCCAGGCGTTCGATGGTCGCAGGCTCGAACAGGTCGGTGGCGTATTTGAGCACCGCTTCAATGCCATGGGCCTGTTCGGTGGTGTTCAGCACCAGGTCGAACTGCGCGGTTGCGCTTTGCCATTCCAGCGGCTCGATGCTCAAGCCGTTCAAGCGGGTCTCGACGCTGATGCGGCTTTCGGCCTGGTGGTTGAACATCACCTGGAACAACGGGCTGTGACTCAGGCTGCGTCCCGGCTCCAGTGCTTCCACCAGTTGTTCGAACGGCAGGTCCTGATGCGCCTGGGCTTCCTGGGCGGTTTGCCGAACCTGACGTAGCAGATCGACGAAGCTGGCTTGGCTGTCTACGTCCGCCTTGAGCACCTGGGTGTTGACGAAGAAACCGATCAGACGCTCGATCTCCACGCGCCCGCGGTTGGCTACCGGCACACCAACGCGGATGTCCGCCTGGCCGCTGTAGCGGTGCAACAAGGCCTGGAACGAGGCTAGCAACAACACAAACAGCGTGACGTTTTCCCGTCGGGCGAATGCCTTGAGTCCATCGCTCAGGGCCGCATCCAGAATCAGATTGTGGCTGGCCCCGGCAAAGCTCTGTTCCACCGGGCGCGCACGGTCGGTGGGCAGCTCCAGCACCGGTTGTTCGCCGCCAAGCTTGTGTTGCCAGTAGGCCAGTTGACGTTCCTGTTCGCCGGCCTCCATCCATTGCCGCTGCCACAAGGCGTAGTCGGCGTATTGAATCGGCAAGGCCGGCAGCCCGGCGTCATGCCCGAGGTTGAAACCGGCATATAGCTGCACCAGTTCCTCGATCATCACCTGCAACGACCAACCGTCCGACACGATGTGGTGCAGGGTCAGCACCAGCACGTGATCCTGCGGGGTGACTTGCAGCAGGGCCGCGCGCAACAGCGGGCCGGTCTGCAAATCGAAAGCTTGCTGGCTCTGGGTCTGGACGAAGGCCTGGATCGACGCCTCAGGATTTGCCGCCAGTTCAGGGCTCAGCTCGTGAGTATCCAGGGCAAACGATCCTGCGGGCAGGATCGTTTGCAAGGGTTGCCCGGCGTCTTGAGTGAACACCGTGCGCAAGGTTTCGTGACGTTCGATCAGCGCCTGGACGCTGCGCTGCAACGCGGCCACCTCCAGCGGGCCCTGCAAGCGCAGGGCCGTCGGAATGTTGTAGGCCGCGCTGTGCGGCGCCCATTGCCAGAGAAACCACTGGCGCTGTTGAGCGTAGGACAGCAACAACGGTTCTTCAGCCGTGCGCTTGAAAACCGGGGCAATGTCAAAAAGGTTGACGCCTTTCTGCTTGAGCAGAACCGCCAGAGCCTTTCTTTGCTTAGCCGAAAGTTGTCCTACCGACTCGATTAACTCTTGCACGCGTTGTTCCCCTCAAGAAATCAGTTTTTCCAGATCATCGAGGGATAGACGTTTGAGGGCCTCCAGGGATTTAGCCAATTCGTCCTGAACCGGTGATAAATCGACGCGCAACGCTTCGATGCGGGTGCAGAACGCTTGCAGGGTGTCGGCTTCGAACAGTTCCTTGAGCGGCACCTTGTCACCCAGGCGTTCCTTGATCCGGGTCACCACCAGCGTCGCCAGCAACGAATGCCCGCCCAACTGGAAGAAGTTGTCCGTCAGACCGACGCACTCGACTTCCAGCACCTCTTGCCAGACGGTTGCCACTTCCCATTGCAGATCGGTGTGCGGCGCTTCGTAACGCTGCAGCGTCGGATTGCCGCCCAGCGCCATCAGGGCCTTGCGATCGAGCTTGCCATTGGGGGTCAGCGGCAGCGCGTCGATCACGTGCAGATGGCTTGGCACCATGTGCGCCGGCAAACGATTGGCCAGGGCCGCCCGCAGGCTTTCCGCCAACGATAAATTGCCCGGTTGGCTCGCTACGACGTAGGCATGCAGGTGTTTACCCGCCGCGCCCTCCTGCGCCAGCACCACGGCTTCGCGCACCTCGGGCAGCTCCAGCAATCGGGCTTCGATCTCGCTCAGCTCGATGCGGAAGCCGCGAATCTTCACCTGATGGTCGGCACGACCGATGTACTCAATCGTGTCGTCTGGCCCCTGGCGCACCAGATCGCCGGTGCGATACAGCCGCTCACCATGAGTGGCGAACGGGTCCGGTACGAAGCGTTCCGCAGTCAGGCCGGGACGCAGCAGATAACCTCGGGTCACGCCGGCACCGGCCAGGTACAACTCGGCCGCCAACCCTGCCGGCAACACCTGCAACTGGCTGTCGAGCAGGTAGGCCACGGTGTTGTCCAGCGGCCGCCCAATGTTCGCCCGGCCGTTGGCGGTGCGCAGGGTGAAGGTCGAATAGGTGGTGTCTTCCGACGGCCCGTACAGGTCATAAACCTGCTTGACCGAGGTGCTGGCGTACAGCGTATCGACCAGCGTCTGCTTGAGTGGCTCGCCGGCCAGATTGATGGTGGTGACCGACGCCGGAATCTGCCCGGCCCGTTGCAGCGCGGCAATTGCCGACGGCACGGTATTGATCAGCGTCACGCGCTCACGGGCCGGCAACTCGGACAGCGCCAGGGCGTTGTCCGCCAGCACCATGCAACCGCCGCTGGCCAGGGTGACGAAAATTTCCCACACCGACAGGTCGAAGCAAATCGAAGTCGAGGCCAGCACGCCACGCATCTGCTCATCGCGGTAAACACCCTGCGACCACTGGATCAGCGCCGCGAGGTTAGCGTGGGTGATCGCCACGCCTTTCGGTTTGCCGGTGGAGCCGGAGGTGTAAATCACGTAGGCCAGGTTCTGCATCACGATCCGGCTGACCGGCGCCGTGGACGGATACCCCGCAAGCCATTCGGCGCCCTCTTCGACCAACAGCACTTGCGACGGCAACGCCTCGGGCAACATCGCCTGCAACGTGGCTTCGGTCAGCAACACAGTCGCGCAACTGTCCTCGAGCATGTGCAGCAAGCGCTCTTGCGGATACTCCGGGTCCAGCGGCACGTAGGCACCGCCGGCCTTGAGGATCGCCAGCAGCCCGACCAGCATGTCCGGGGTGCGGCGCATGCACACGCCCACCCGCACTTCCGGCCCGACACCCAGCGCTTGCAGCTTATGCGCCAGTCGATTGGCCCGGGCGTCGAGGCTGCGGTAATCGAGGGTTTGCTCGGCAAACAACACCGCTGCGGCCTGCGGTTGGCGTTGTACCTGCGCGTCAATCCGCTCAACCACGTTGCGCGAATCCAGCGTCGTGATCGCGGCCTTGCCCCAGTCGACAGCCGCTTGACGCGGTGCGCCGTCCAGCAGTTGCAGCGCGCCCAGAGGCTGCGAAGCATCCGCCATGAATTGCATCATCAGGCCTTCGAGCCGGGTGCTCAGGTCGGCGATGGTGGCGTGATCGAAACAGGCCTGGTCGAAGCTCAAGCCCAGGGTCAACTCGCGACCGGTAACCGCCACCAGCGTCAACGGATAGTGGGTCTGCTCCTGACGCGAGAGGGCGGAAAACTCGAGACCGGTGGCAGAGCCTTGGGCCAGCGCTTCGGCCATCGGGTAGTTCTCGAACACCAGAATACTGTCGAACAGCGCGCCCGCGCCCTGCCCCGCCCAGCGCTGAATATCGTAGAGCGGCGTGCTCTCATGTTCGCGCAGGGCCAGGTTGAGGCTCTGCACCTGTTGAATCCATTGGCCGACCGGGATCTCGGCGGACGGCGCAGCCACCACCGGCAAGGTATTGATGAACAGGCCGATCTGCTGCTCGACGCCGGGCAAGTCCGTCGGACGACCTGCCACAGTCGCACCGAAAGCCACCGTGTCCTGGCCGGTATAGCGCTGCAACAGCACCAGCCACGCGGCTTGCATCAGGCTATTGAGGGTGAGCTTCTGCTCGCGGGCGAAGCGGTTCAGGTCGCCGGTCTGCTGTTCGCTGAACACATGCTGGTAGTCGGCATAACCGCTGGCCAACGTCTGACTGACCGGCATGGCGCTGGCCAGGCGGGTCGGCTCCTGAAGGTCAGCCAATGCCGACGTCCAGAACTCGCGACTGGCCTGAGTATCGCGCTGGCCCAGCCACTCAATGTAATCACGATAACGACCCGGAGCCGCCGCCGGGGTCATGCCGGCATAGCGTTGCAACACCTCGCCGAACAACTGCGAGGTGCTCCAGCCGTCCATGAGAATGTGATGACTGGTGTAGATCAAGTGATGCTGCGCTTCAGCGGTTCGCACCAGCAACACGCGCAACAGCGGCGCGTGGTCCAGTTTGAAACCGGCGGCCAGATCCTCTCGGGCCAACTGATCGAGCGCTGCGTGAAGGTCATCACGACCGCGCCAGTCCTGCACGGTCAGGGGCATCTGCACCGTCTGCCTTACAATCTGCACCGGCGCGTCGGCATCCTCGGGCCAGACGAATACCGTGCGCAGAATCTCATGGGTCTCCAGCGTCTGCTGCCAGGCCTGACGGAAACGCTCGGCGTTGAGCTGCCGTACATCGACCCGCAACTGGTTGGTGTAGGCCGGGCCGTCCGGTTCGTTGAGGCTGTGGAACAGGATGCCCTGCTGCATCGGCGACAACGGATAGAGATCGCTGATCTCCCGTGCCGGCACCGGCAGCGCCGACAGTTGCGCCTGAGTCAGGCTCAGCAGATTGAAGTCTGACGGCGTGACTCCGGCATGCTCACCGACGGTGCAATGTTCGATCAGCCGTTCCAGCTCATGGCAATAAGCGTCGGCCAGCGCCTGAATGGTTTGCGGACGGTACATGCCCTGGCCGAACGTCCAGCTCAATTCCAGCTCGCCGCCGTAGACCTGGCCATCGACGCTCAGCCAGTTGCCCAAGGGCGCATCGTCATCCTGATGGTCACCGGTGCTGTCGGCAGTCGGCACCAACAGCGCGCCGTCAGCGGCACTGAACGCACCGTCGAACTGGCCGAGGTAGTTGAAGGTGATGCGTGGCGGCGGCAGTTCACGCAGCGGTTCGAAGCCTGAAAGATAACGCAGCACGCCATAGCCGATGCCTTTGCCCGGCACCGCTCGCAGTTGTTCCTTGATCGCGCACAGCGAAATGCCCGGCTCTGCCTGTGGGGTCAGACGCACCGGAAACAGACTGCTGAACCAGCCAACGGTGCGACTCAAATCGAGGTTGTCGAACAGGTCTTCGCGGCCGTGGCCTTCGAGCTGGATCAGCACCGAGGCCTGTTGACTCCAGTCACACAGCACCCGCGCCAGGGCCGTCAGCAGCAGATCGTTGATCTGGGTGCGATAGGCGGCCGGTGCCACTTTGAGCAGCGCGTGGGTCAGTGTCTTGTTCAGGCGTGAAGTGGCCCGAGCGGCTTGGCGACAAGTCTGGACGGTCTCGGGGAAGTCCCTCGGCAAGTCGCTGTTATCGCCCTCCAGCGTGCGCTGCCAGTAATCGCGCTCAGCCTTCAAGGCATCGCTTTGCCCGTAACGGTGCAGGTGTTGCGCCCAGGCCTGGAGCGAACTGCTTTTGCCCGGCAGGACAATCGCCTTGCCAGCCGCCAACGCGGTATAGGCTTGCTGCAAATCTTCCAGCAGCACCCGCCAGGACACGCCATCCACCACCAGGTGATGGATCACCAGCAGCAAACGTTGTGTTGCGTCAGGCAGGTTCACCAGCACCGCGCGCACCAGCCGGCCCTGTTGTAAGTCGAGACTGCGCTGGGCCTGGGTGGCCAGCGCTGGCAAATCGGCAAGGTCGTCCAGTGCCCGCACCCACAACAGGTCCGTGTGGCGCTGCGTCTGGAATGTCGCCTGCCAAGTCTCGCCCGATGCCTGGAAACTCAGGTTCAGCGCATCATGCTGCTCGATCAGGGCGGCCAATGCGTTGCTGAGAGGGGTCGCGTCGAGGGGGATTTGCGGCTGCAGCATCACCGACTGGTTCCAGTGATGACGCTGGGGAATGTCGGTCTGGAAGAAGCGTGCCTGGATCGGCAACAACGGCAGATCGCCGCTGATCTTTTGCGCGACGCTGGCCGCCGGTTTGCTCTCGATCAGTTTGGCCACCGCCGCCAACTGGCCGATGGTCTGCTTCTCGAACAGTTGCTTGGGGCTCAGCTTGATGCCCTGGCGTTTGGCTCGAGCGATGATTTGCAAACTGAGAATCGAGTCGCCGCCCAGCTCGAAGAAGTTGTCGGTGCTGCCCACTTGCTCAAGCTTCAGGACATCGGCCCAGATGGCGGCAAGCTTCTGTTCGATCTCGCCCACCGGGGCAACAAATTGCTGCATGACCAGCCCCGGCGCCGGCAAGGCACGCTTGTCCAGTTTGCCGTTGGCGGTCAGCGGCAGGCGCTCCAGCACCACGATCTGCGCCGGCACCATGTACTCCGGCAGGCAGGCCTGTAACTGCTGGCGCAAGGCGTCGACATTCAACGGCAAGTCAGGTGCGGCCACGCAGTACGCCACCAGTTGCAGGCGCGTTTCATCCCCGTCCAGCGGCAAGGCCAACACTGCGGCCTCGCTTACACCGTTCAGGCCCAGCAGTACCCGGGCGACTTCCGCCGGTTCCACTCGATAGCCGCGCACCTTGACCTGATCGTCGGCACGTCCGATGAACTCCAGCGCGCCCTGGCGATTGCGGCGCACCCGGTCACCGCTGCGGTACACCCGCGCGCCGGCGGCACCAAACGGATCCGGCAGGAAGCGTTCGGCGGTCAGCCCCGGTTGCCCCAGGTAACCCAGCGCCACACTCTCACCACCGATATACAGCTCGCCCGCCACCTGATCGGCGACCGCGTTGAGCACATCGTCCAACACGTAGACATGCGCACCCGACAACGGACGGCCGACCGGCACGCTGCGGGCACCCGAGTCGAGATCCTTGAGCTCATGGGTCAACACACCGACCGTGGTTTCGCTCGGGCCATAGTGGTTGATGAACCGGCAGCCCGGCTTGAGTCGCCGCACCTGTTCGAGCAATGCCGGCGAGCAGGCTTCGCCACCGACGATCAGTGCGTGTTGCGGTAGTACATCGGCGGCCCGGGAGGCCTGCATCAACGCCGCCAAATGCCCCGGCACGATTTTCAGCACGCCCACTTGGTGCTCAGCCATGTAATCGGCAAACCGGTCCGGGTCGAAGCCCAGCTCTTCGGGCAATACATGCAACAAGCGACCGGAACACAAGGCGCCGAACAGCACGGTAAATCCAAGATCCGCCGCAATGGTCGAGACCAGCGCCATGCTCGCGGCTGGCTCCAGCGCCAGACGCTCCAGCGCACCGCGCACGTAACTGGCCAGAGCGCCGTGGCTCACCAGCACGCCTTTGGGTTGGCCGGTGGAGCCGGAGGTGTGAATCACATAGGCCGCTGCATCCGCCGACACTATCAGCGAAGGCTTCGTCGTCGGTTGGTCCTGCCAGCATTCGGGGGCGAAGGCCAGCCCCTGGCAACCGGCGACCGCCAGAGTGCTTTCCCGCGCGTCGCCAGCGGCACACAGCAGGACTTTCGCCTGCGCGCCTGCGAGCATCTGCTGCAATCGTGTGGCCGGGGCCTTGACGTCCAGCGGCATGTACACCGCCCCGGCCTTGAATATTCCCAGCACACAAGTCAGCCATTCCAGTGAGCGCTCCATCAGCACCGCCACGGGTTGCCCGTTTTGCACGCCTTGCGCACGCAGGTAGTGGGCCAGGCGATTGGCGTCCTGATCCAGCGCCTGGAAACTCAATGTCCGTTCAAGGCAGCGTGCGGCCAGCGCTTCAGGCTGTACGGTCACCTGACGATCCCATTGCTGCAACACCGATTCTGCCGACTGCCGTGGCGTCAGCGCCGGTGGTACTGGCGTGGCGGCAAGACTGTGCAGCGGCGCCTGCGGGGCGCTCAGCAACTCGCGGAACAGGCCGAGCAGCGTCGGAATGAACCCCTCGATGGTCGAGTGCTGGTACAGGTCGCTGGCGTAAGTCATTTGCCCGTGGATCAGCGTGCCGTCATCAGTGATGTCCAGCGCCAGATCGAAGTGCGTGCCTTGTTTGTCCAGTGGATACTCGGTAACGCTCAGGCCCGGCAGGTTCATCGAACGCTGGGTCTGCATGCCGACGTTCTGGTTGAACTTGGCCTGGAACAACGGGTTATGCCCCAGGGTTCGCTCGGGCACCAGTTCATCCACCAGTTGCTCGAACGGCAGCTCCTGATGGGCCTGGGCACCGAACGATGCTTCCCGAACCCGAGCCAGCAAATCGTCGAAGCTGCCGCGCTCATCGACCTGGCAACGCAACACCTGGGTATTGACGAAGAAGCCGATCAGCCCTTCGACCTCGGAGCGCCCGCGGTTGGCATTGGGCACGCCGACGCGAATATCGCGCTGGCCACCAAGTCGCGACAGAAACAGCGAAAACCCGGCCAGCACCAGCATGAACAAGCTAATGCCCTGAGCCCGGGCAAAGCCATTCAACTGCCGGGACAGATCCGCACCGAAATCAAAGCTCAGGGTCTGGCCTTCGAAACTCTGGGTCAGCGGCCGGGGGAAATCCGCCGCCACGTCCAACAGCGGATGTTCATCACCCAGTTGCTGACGCCAGTAATCGAGTTGCCGCTCGCCCTCGCCGGCCTCCAGCCAGCGACGCTGCCAGATCGCGTAGTCGGCGTACT
Organism: Pseudomonas sp. NPDC086112; assembly: GCF_044746425.1. Taxonomy (NCBI): domain Bacteria; kingdom Pseudomonadati; phylum Pseudomonadota; class Gammaproteobacteria; order Pseudomonadales; family Pseudomonadaceae; genus Pseudomonas; species Pseudomonas sp. NPDC086112. The sequence goes on from NZ_JBIVCD010000024.1 coordinate 69,399, forward strand.
GCAACGGCAACGCCGGCAACTGCGGTTCGCGCTCCAGGCTGAAGGCCTGATAACACTGCACGAATTCCTTGACCATGACGTCCATCGACCAGCCATCGGAGACGATGTGGTGCATGCTCACGATCAGCACATATTCATCGTCGGCCAGACAGAACAGACTGGCCCGCAGCAATGGCCCATGGAGCAAGTCGAACGGTTGCGCGGCTGCTTCCTGAACCTGCCGCGCCAGCTCGGTTTCACGTTCTTGCACGACGCCGTTCGACAGATCGACGCGTTGCAGTGGCACGCTCTGCTGGTCGAGGATGATCTGGCTCGGCTGGTCGTTGTCGGTCTGGAACACCGTGCGCAACACTTCATGGCGCGCCACCAGATGATCGAAGGAACGCAACAGCGCGGCCTCGTTCAGCTGCCCGTGCAAGCGCAGGCCGGCGGCCATGTTGTACGCGGCGCTCTGCGGGTCGAGCTGCCAGAGAAACAGCAGACGTTGCTGGGCAAACGACAGCGGGATCACCGCGCAGTCGTGACGACTGACCGGCAGCGGCAGCAGGCTGAAGTCCTTGCCCTCCTCGTGCAGTTTGGCGAGAAACAGTCGACGTTGCTCCAGCGGCAAACCGACGAACCTTTTAGCGATACGCTCCGCCATATTGCCGCTCATACTTCAACTCCCTCCAAAGAACTCATGAACTGATCCATGTCGGACCAGTCGTTATCGCTTGCACCGCCGGCCAGCGCGGCCAGCTCCAGGGCCAGATCGCCCAGCAGCGGTGTCTCGAACAGGCTGCGCAACGGCAGCACCACGCCCAACTGGCTTTTGATCCGCGCGATCACTTGCGCGGCCAGCAACGAATGCCCGCCCAACTCGAAGAAATGGTCATCCATACCGACCCGTGGCACTTGCAGCACCTCGATCCAGATCTGCGCCAGCGCCTGTTCGGTGTCGGTTTGCGGTGCGCGATAAACGCTCTGCAATTGGCTCGGATCGGGGACCGGCAGGGCCTTGCGGTCGAGTTTGCCGCTGGGGGTCAGGGGCAGGCGCGGCAACAGCAGCAAGTGGCCGGGCACCATGTAGTCCGGCAGGTTCTTCTGCAGCGAGGTCCTGATTTGCTGACGCAGAATCACCTGCTCCGCCGCGCTGCCGAGCACGCTCTGATCGACCACCAGATACGCCACCAGTTGCGCGCCACCAGTCAGGGACAATGCCAGCACCACGGCCTCACGAATCCCCGGGCATTGCTGCAACCGCGACTCGATTTCCCCCAACTCAATGCGGAACCCGCGAATTTTCACTTGGTGATCGACGCGGCCGATGTATTCCACCGCGCCGTCGTTCCGCAGTCGGGCACGGTCGCCGGTGCGGTACAGGCGCTCGCCGACCGCGAACGGATCGGCGATAAACCGTTGGGCGCTGAGCGTCGGCTGTCGGTGATAACCGCGGGCCAGGCCCGGCCCGCCGATGTACAACTCGCCCACCGCTCCTTGTGGCAGCAGATTCAAATCGTCGTCGAGCACGTACAGCCGGCGGTGCTCCAGACCGTGACCGATCGGAATGCCGCGCCACGACACCGCTTCGGCGGTCAATGCGCTGCAATCGTGGATAGTCGAAACCACCGTCGCCTCGGTCGGGCCATAAGTGTTGAGCAAACGCACATGACCCAACCCGGCGCGTTGCCACAGGCGCAGTCCGTCCACCGCCATCGCCTCGCCGCCCACGTGAATCTGGCGCAAGGCGCCGAAGTGGACAGGCGGGTTGGCCGCGTAATCCTGCACCACCGCATACCAGTAAGCGGCCGGCAAATCCGCCAGGGTAATGCCCTGTTCGACGATCACCTGATGCAGGGTCGCACTGTCCCACAGGCCCGCATCGCGCAGGACGACACAGGCGCCATGGCACAGCGGCGGGAAGAATTGCTCAACGAAACCGTCAAAACTGCTGGTGGCGAATTGCAGTACGCGATCACCTTCGCGCAAATCGCTGTAGTCGATCGCCCGCGCGATGAATTCACTCAGCGCACCGTGACTGACGGCCACGCCCTTGGGCCGGCCGGTGGAGCCGGAGGTGTAAATCACGTACGCGAGGTTCTGCGGATCCACCGTCACTTGCAGGTTGTCTTGATTCGCAGCGGCGCTGTCCGGTAGCTGGTCCAGACACAGGCAATCGATGCCATCGAGCGCCGGCAAACTGCTCAGCAGCGGGCTCTCGGTGAGCAACAGTTTCAGTCCACTGTCATCGAGCACATGGCGCAAGCGTTCGGCCGGGGTGTGCGGGTCCAGCGGCACATAGGCGCCACCGGCCTTGAGCACGGCCAGCAACGCCACCGCCAGTTCCCGCGATCGCCCCAACGCCACACCGACCAGCACATCGGGGCCGACGCCCTTGGCGCGCAACTGATGGGCCAGACGATTGCTGCGAGCATTCAGTTCGGCATAGCTGAGTGAGGGCGACTGATCGCCAACGAGGATCACGGCGCGGGCCTCGGGAGTGCGCGTCGCCTGGGCCTCGAACAGCTGCGGCATGCCGGGCAGCAGCGCCGGGATGGCGACAGGTTGAATCAAGCGCTCGCGCTCATCCGTGCCAAGCATCGACACCTCGCCCAACGGCTGTTGCGGATCACGGCAGACCGACACCAGCACGTTGTGCCAATGCTCGGCCAACGCGGCGATGGTTTGTGCATCGAAGAGGTCGGTGGCGTAGGTGAACGCGGCAAACAGTTGCTCGCCCTCCTCCCGGGTGTCGAGCATCAGGTCGCTGGTAGCCGCATGCTGACGCCCGCTGCCGACGATTTGCTGCTCGCTCAGATAGCCGACCTGCAAACCGCAATCGAGGCGCACGTCCTGCAGATCGGTCACCAGCGGCTGGTGGTTGAACATCACCTGAAACAACGGATTGTGGCTCTGGCTGCGGGCCGGTTGCAGGGCTTCGATCAACGCGTCGAATGGCAGCTCTTGATGGGCCTGGGCGCCAAGCGCCGCCTGACGCAGGCCCTGCAAAAGGTCGCTGAAGCGGGTCTGCGGGGTGACCTCGCTGCGCAGGATCTGGGTATTGACGAAGAAGCCGATCAAGCCTTCGGTTTCGCTGCGGGTGCGGTTGGCGATCAAGCCGCCGACGCGAATGTCGGTCTGGCCGCTGTAGCGGTGCAGCAAGGTCTTGAAGGCGGCCAGCAGCACCACGAACAGCGTCACGCCCTGGCGCTGGGCGAGGGTTTTCAGCGCCTGGCGCAGGGCCCCATCGATGACTTTCTCCAGGCGCGCGCCCTGGTGGCTGGACTGGGCCGGATAGGCACGGTCGGTGGGCAATTCGAGGATCGGAGGCTCTTCACCCAACTGCGTGTCGCCCAACTGCGTGCGCCAGTAATCGAGTTGGCGCTCGCACTCCCCGGCTTCCAGCCAGCTGCGCTGCCACAAGGCATAGTCGCGGTAGTGCACGGTCAGTGCCGGCAAGGTCGGTTGCCGCCCCGCCACCAACCCGTCGTAGGTGCGCATGAACTCGTCGATCAGAATGTTCATCGACCAGCCATCGGCAATGATGTGGTGCAACGTCAGCAACAGCACGTGTTCCTGTTCGGCCAGGCGCAACAGGCGAAGGCTCAGCAACGGCCCCTGTTGCAAATCGAAGGCCTGAGTGGCTTCGGCCATCATGTGCTGTTGCGCCTGCGGCCAGCGCCGTTCCTCAGGCAAGGCACTCAGGTCGTTGATCGCCAGCGTCAGGTCATGGGGTTCGGCCACTCGCTGGAACGCACGTTCGCCCTCCTGGCCGAAGGTGGTGCGCAGGCACTCATGACGCGCGACAAGCAGGCTGAACGCGCGCTCCAGCGTCTCGGTTTGCAGCGCGCCGCTCAGGCGCACCGCCATCGGCAGGTTGTAGGCCGCGCTCTGCGGATCCAGCTGCCAGAGAAACCACATCCGCTGCTGGGCATAGGACAGGCCGTCACGCTCATCGACCCCGACACAGGAGGTCATGGGAAGCTGCGCAAAATCGATGCCTTCGCGGGCCATGCCGGCCAGAAACAAGCGACGCTTGTCCTGTGGCAGTTCGATAAAACGGCGGGCGAGTTTCTGTGCGTCTGCGGCATTCATGCATGGGGTCCTTGCTGATCGGCGGCGTGACCAGGAGGCCCGGTCGTATCAACAAGAACGAATGGCTGGCGCGATGATTTAGCGGTACAGACAAACGCGGCCAGTCAGTTGAGGTGCAGAACCTGTGGGAGCGGCGGTGCGGCGATCCGACTTGCTCGCGAAGAGGGCGTGTCAGTCGACATTAATGTTGCCGGGCACACCGCTTTCGCGAGCAAGCCCGCTCCCACAGGTTCCGCACCAGGCATTAGACCGAGCAGTGGACAGCGCAACAAAAACGCCGAAGCCGGTGCAAGACCGGCTTCGGCGATTGGCGCGTCAGGGGCAAATCAGATCAACGCAATCCTGGGAATGCCCTTCGGCCATCGCGACAATCACCTTGCGCTTGCCTTCGAAGGGCGCGCGGGCGTGGGCCGAGAGCATGTTGTCGAGCATCAGCACATCACCCTCCTGCCAAGGAAAACTGATGGCGCAGTCATCAAGCACCGCACGAATCTCACTGAGCACTTCATCCTCGATGGGCGAGCCATCGCCGTAGTAGACGTTACGCGGCAGGTCTTCCTCGTCGACGATATCCAGCAAGGTTTCACGCACCTCCGGCTGCAGGTTGGAAATGTGGAACAGGTGAGCCTGATTGAACCAGACCATGTCACCGGTCACCGGATGACGCGCCACCGCCTGACAGGTCTGGCGGGTGCGCAATTCTCCGTCGTCCTTCCACTCACAAATGATGCCGTGGGCCTTGCAGTAGGCCTCGGCCACGTCGCGGTCTTCGGTGTTGAACACTTGCTCCCAAGCCACGTCCAGCCCGTTGCCGAAATTGCGCACGTACATCAGGCCTTTGTTGACGAAGCGCTCGCGGATCGCGACAGGCATGCGGCGATAGACTTCCCGGCTGTCGGCAATCGGCGTTTCACCGCCCGAGGTGGCGGCGATCATGCTGTAGAACCAGATTTTCATCGGCCAGTCCCGGGAATAGGCCTGCTCGTTGTGCAGCGGAATGCTCTGATGCGCCGGGTATTCGGTTGAGGTGTAGACCCCCTGGGTGACGTTGGTGCGCGGCGTCGAACCGAACTCGTAATTGAGCAGCGGATGGCCGAAGCCGGCGGCGAATTGGCGGAACTGCTCGGCGCCGTCCAGCTGGAACCCGCGAAACAGAATGCCGCCGTCACGCAACAAATGCTCATCCACCAGTTCATTCAATTCATCGAACACCGCCAACAGGCTGGTATTCGGCTCGGTCGCTTCCACCAACAGCGGCAAGCGACCCCGCACCGGCAACAACGGCCGAACGGCAAAACCCACAGCAACACCCATGACGGGCCTCCTGTTAACACTCGATAAAGTGAACCGCGCGCGCTAAAAAACCGACGCGGCCAGCTGCGCATGACGTCGGTGATGGACTTCCAGATGATTCTTGATAATCCGCAGCACCTTGGCTTCATGCTCATGAATGAAGAAATGCCCGCCGGTCATCATGTCCACCGAGAAACTGCCTTGGGTTTCCTGGCTCCAGCCGATCAATTGCTCGGTGGTGGCCTTGTCTTCTTTGCCGCCGAGCACGTGCACCGGGCATTTGAGCAACGGGCGTTGCATCGGACGGAAGCGCCCGCAGAGCATGAAATCGGCGCGCAGGATCGGCAGCGTCAGGCTCATCAACTCCTGATTGGCCAACACTTCCTCGCTGGTGCCCTGGAAGGTGCGCAGCTGCTCGATCAACTGTTCGTCGCTCTGCGGTTCGGCGAAGCCACGGTCATAGTCACTGCGCATCGTCGGGGCCGCCGTGCCGGAAGCAAACAGCGCCACCGGTTCTGGAGCACCGAGGGCACGAAAGGCGTGGGCCATCTCGCAGGCCAGCAACGCCCCCAGGCTGTGGCCGAACAGGGCGTAAGGGCCGTGCAAGGATGGCTTGTGTTCCCTGGCCAATTGCAGGGCCAGGGCGCGCATGTCGGTCTGCAAGGGTTCGTCGTAACGGGCGCCCCGCCCCGGCAACTCCACCGGCTGCAAGTGCAGCCACGGCGGCAACTGGCGCCGCCAGCGGCTATAGACCATGGCGCTGGCGCCCGAATAGGGCAGGCACAGCAGTGTCAGCTTTGTCACCGCACTTACCTCGATTGGTTATCTGTTTAGGAGAACGGATGAGGTGTGGCGAGAATTAGTCTGTGGGATGGATCTGTGGGAGCGACGGTTTGCCGGCAAATGAACTCTCTGTGGCTTAAACCGGTCAGCTAGTTAGACCCTCAGTCCCCGGAGCACTGCGGCAATGGCTGATCATCCCGAACGACAAAGCGCCATCGACGCCCACGGCATCATTGGCGACATGCGCAGCGCCGCGCTGGTCAACGACAAGGGCAGCGTGGACTTTTTCTGCTGGCCGGAATTCGACAGTCCATCGATTTTCTGCGCGCTGCTGGACAGCCCCGAAGCCGGCATCTTTCAACTGGCCCCGGACCTGCCCGACGCTCGCCGCGAGCAGATTTACCTGCCCGATACCAACGTCCTGCAAACCCGCTGGCTCAGCGATCACGCGGTGGTCGAAGTCACCGACCTGCTGCCCATCGGCGACAGCGAAGATGATTTACCGATGCTGATGCGTCGGGTGCGAGTAGTCAGCGGACAAGCGACGATCCACATGCGCTGCGCCGTGCGTCATGACTATGCCCGGGCTCACACCAAGGCCCGCGCACGTGATCGGAGTGTGTATTTCGAGGCCACCGGCCAGCCAGCCATGCAGCTGTGTTCGAATCAATCCTTACGCATCGAGGGCCATGCGGCCGTCGCCGAATTCATCCTCGAACAGGACCAGAGCGCCGAGTTTCTGCTCGGCGGCGTTGACGATGCGCGCTTCAAGGAAGGTACCGCCGCGCTGTGCCTGGAGCGCACCCTGAAGTTCTGGCGCGACTGGATCGGCCAGTCCAATTATCGCGGTCGCTGGCGAGAAATGGTCAATCGCTCGGCCCTGGCCTTGAAGCTACTGACCTCGCGCAAGCACGGCGCCATCCTCGCCGCCGCTACCTTCGGCCTGCCGGAAACGCCCGGCGGCGAACGCAACTGGGACTACCGCTACACCTGGATCCGCGACGCCTCGTTCACCGTCTATGCCTTCATGCGCCTGGGCTTCGTCGAGGAAGCCAACGCCTACACGCGCTGGTTGCGCGGTCGGGTCAGGGATTGTCACGGCAAGACCATGAAACTCAACATCCTCTACGCCATCGACGGCCGCCAGGAACTGCCGGAGGTCGAACTTCCACACTTGGCCGGTCATGGCGGCGCGACACCGGTACGCATCGGTAATCAGGCCTACGATCAAATCCAGCTCGACATCTTCGGCGAGCTGCTGGACGCGGTGTACTTGGTCAACAAGCACGGTGAAGCAATTTCCCATGAAGGCTGGAAACACACCGTGGAAGTGGTCGATCAGGTCTGCGAAACCTGGCAGCAAAAAGACGTTGGCATCTGGGAAATGCGCGGCGAGCCGTATCATTTCCTGCACTCGCGACTGATGTGCTGGGTGGCCGTGGACCGGGCCATCCGGCTGGCCTCCAAACGCTCGCTGCCCGCCCCGTTCGCCCGCTGGGACCAGACCCGTCAAGCGATCTACACCGACATCTGGAGCAATTTCTGGAACGAAGAACGCGGGCATTTCGTCCAGCACATCGGCGGCACCGGCCTCGACGGCTCGATGCTATTGATGCCGCTGGTGCGCTTCGTCAGCGCCAAGGATCCGCGCTGGATCGCGACCCTCGAAGCCATCGAGAAAACCCTGGTGCGCGCCGGCATGGTCTACCGCTACCGCAACGACGACAACCAGATCGACGGCCTGCCCGGCACCGAAGGCGCCTTCGCCGCGTGCTCGTTCTGGTACGTCGAATGCCTGGCCCGGGCCGGCCAAGTGGAAAAGGCGCATCTGGAGTTCGAGCAATTGCTGAAGTACGCCAACCCGCTGGGGCTGTATGCCGAAGAGTTCGACAGCCATGCCCGGCATCTGGGCAACACACCGCAAGCGCTGACGCACCTGGCACTGATCAGCGCGGCGAGTTTCCTGGATCGGAAATTGAGCGGAGAGAAAAACTTTTGGCAGCCTTGAAGACCGAGTCGGCTTCTTCGCTACTACAGATGTACACCGTTCAACTGTGGGAGCGGGCTTGCTCGCGAAGGCGATTTCACATTCAACATTGATGTCGCCTGACACACCGCTTTCGCGAGCAAGCCCGCTCCCACAGGGGATCAGCTGTGTGGCGCAGGCTTCGGCACGTCGACGTTATCCAGCACCCGATTCACCGCCAGCTCGGCCAGCATGATGACCTGCTGAATCGCCAGGAGCGTGTGCCGCTGCGGAGCATCGACATAGGCGGCAATGTCGCTGGTCATGACGCTGGCTGAGGCCAGTGATTCGCAAACATGGGCCAGCAGACTTTCGTTATCCATATCCGGTGCAACCAGAAACATTTTGCTTGGCTTGCGGCCTTCGGTTTTTTTCGGGGTGGGTTTGAGGTAGTGGTCGAGCGCGCGTTCAGCGGCGTCGTGGAGTTTTTTCGAATCGAGGGATTCGTAGGGGGAAACGTTGTCGGTTTCTGGGGGATTGGGACTGTCTTTTATCATGGTGTAACTCCTGACATTCATGAAGCTCACCGCCGTCGTGACCAAACGATGGGTGGTGGGCGGTACGCAGGTTGGTCAACCGGGAAGTCAGGCACCCGGCGCACTCGAAAGTGCCCCGCGCACAGCCCACCGCGAAGCATACCGACAAGCGCACGAAAAAGCGCCGACATGCTCACGTTGGCGCTTGCACGCCTGACATTGCACGGGTGACCAAACCCGGTCGCTGAATTGGCAGCGACCCGGAAAGACTATCGGCTCCCTTTCCTAACCTACAACCGCCAAAACTCGTCGGAAATATCCACTTTTACGACACTTTTTGTAGGATCGAGACTTACCCGCGATGAACTTAAACACACTCCGCCTGACAGAGCTGACCTTCTGTGGCGAGGGAGCTTGCTCCCGTTGGGGCACGCAGCGGCCCTGAAATCTGCAACCCAATTCCTCCAGAAGCACCGCATTTGCTGGCTTTGCGGCCGCTGCGCAGCCGAACGGGGGCAAGCCCCCTCGCCACAGAACCAGGTAGGCCAAACCTACAATCACTAAACAAAACCAGCCCAATCAACACGCGGTAACGCATTCCTACATCTGGAAATACCTTGTTGCCAGCGCTTACATCCATCCCTACCATCCACGTCAACGGGCACAGCGGAGCTGTCCAACAAAACCCGAATTCAAGGAACCAGAATGACCCAGCGTATCCATCGCAGCATCGACACCCCACTCCGATCAGGCCTGAACCGGGATGAACTGTGGGAAGGCCACGACAAAGGCCTGATCAAATGCTGGGAAATCGGCCGCCAACGCGCCGCCCGCTTCCCCGACCTCGCGCGACAATGCCTCACTGGTGAACTTCCGGTGCTAGGCTGGAAAGGTGGCGTCAGCCGCAGCCTGAAAAAACTCGAAAAATACGGATCCCTCAAATACCTCGCCCAATGGCAGGGGTTGCGCGGGGAAGATCTGGATATTGATTTGAACGCAGAACGGGCGTTGACCTGTTCCAGAACCAAAATGGTCGTGACGTTTACGCCGGATCGGTCGAAGTATTTCAATCAGGTGGCGGACGTGGAGGCTTAAGGAGAAAGACGCATGGTGGACCTGCATCAGGAATTTCAAAACAGCGGTTTCTTCCACGAGGCACGGATTGATCGACGCTCGGCTGACGCACTGGTGGGAATCGCCGCCGGGCTCGCTGCCGACGGTACGATCAACCAGCAGGAAGCCGAGTTTCTAAAGACCTGGATCGAAACCCATTTAAGCCATCTCGGCGATCCGGTGGTGAATATCCTCTACAAACGCCTCGCCGGCATGCTGAGCGACGGCGTGCTTGATGCCGAGGAGTCTGGCGAGCTGTTGGAGATGCTTCACCAGTTTGCAGGCCTGCCGATTGGCTCTGCCCAAACGTTCACTGCGCCGACCAGTCTTCCTCTCGACAACCCGGCGCCCTCTTTAAGTTGGTCTGACCGAGTGTTCCTGTTTACTGGGATCATGGCTTACGGTCCGCGCAAGGAGTGCGAATCACTGATTATTGAACGTGGCGGGCTTATCGGCGGATCCGTCAGCAAGAAGATCCACTATTTAGTGGTAGGCAGCATCGGCAATGATCAATGGCTGCATAGCACCTACGGGACCAAGATCAAAAGAGCTGTCGAACTGAGAGAAAGCGGTGTGCCTATAGCGATCATCAGTGAAGAATATTGGCAAAAGGTGCTGTTCGGATAACGCCGCTACAGCCTCTATGGAGTGTCGAATGAACCATGACGCGCAGATCCAATACGCACTGACACCCAGCCTCAATCTCGCCTACGAGGAACACGGCCCCACCACCGGCGACCCGGTCATCCTGCTCCACGGCTTCCCCTACTCCCCCCGCGCCTACGACGAAATCGCCCCGGCCCTCGCCGCAAAGGGCTACCGCGTGATCGTCCCGTACCTGCGCGGCTACGGCCCGACCCGCTTCAACTCCCCCGACACCCTGCGCTCCGGCCAGCAAGCCGTCCTCGCCCAGGATTTGCTGGACCTGATGGACGCCCTCGCCATCAAACAAGCTGCCCTGTGCGGTTACGACTGGGGCGGTCGGGCGGCGTGCATTGTTGCGGCGCTATGGCCGGAGCGGGTGCGCTGTCTGGTGACCGGGGACGGTTACAACCTTCAGAACATCCCCAACTCCACCCAGCCTCTGGATCCGCAGACCGAACACCGTCTCTGGTACCAGTATTACTTCCATACCCCGCGCGGTGTCGAAGGCTTGACCCAAAACCGCCGGGCACTGTGCGAACTGCTCTGGAAGTTGTGGTCGCCGACCTGGGCCAACAATGCCGCACGTTATCCCTTGAGCGCACCAGCCTTCGATAATCCGGATTTCGTCGAGGTGGTGATTCACTCGTACCGGCACCGCTTCATGTATGCGCCCGGCGATCCGGCGCTGGAACGGATGGAAGAAGCGCTGACCCAGCAACCGGTGATCAGCGTGCCGACAATTTCCCTGTGCGGCGCCGATGACGGCGTGGGCCCCGCTTCTGAAATCGATGAAGACGCCGAGCGCTTTTCCGGCCCTTACCAACGCCGAATACTGGCGGGCGTCGGGCATAACATTGCCGAAGAAGCGCCCGAAGCAACCCTCAAGGCAATACTGGATCTGCTGGAAGGCTGACGGAAAACCGCTCGCGATAGGCTTGCGGCGTCACGCCCATGGCTCGCAGAAAACTGCGGCGCAAGGTCTCTTCACTGCCAAACCCGCATTGCACCGCGACCCGTTTGATCGGTACGCCGGTGTCACTGAGTAGACGTCGCGCGGTCTCGACCCGAATCAGTTCGATGGCCCGCGCCGGAGTCTGGCCGGTGTCGGCGCGGTAGTGACGGACGAAGCTGCGCTCGCTCATGCCGGCCTGCAAGGCCAAGGTCGGGATGCCGAGGTCCTTGGTGAGGTTTTCGCTGATCCAGGCATGAAGTTCGTCGAAGCGGTTGCCTTCCTTTTGGAGGGACAGGGTCACGCTGAACTGCGACTGCCCCCCCGGACGCTTGAGAAACACCACCAGTTGGCGGGCGACGTCCAGGGCCATGGTTCGGCCGAGGTCTTGTTCGACCATCGCCAGGGCCAGGTCGATGCCCGCGGTGACACCGGCCGAGGTCCAGACCGGGCCGTCGTTGATGAAGATCGGGTTGGGTTCGACGTGCAGTTCGGGGTGCTGCTGTGCCAATTGCTCGCAACGGGTCCAGTGCGTGACCACCCGCCTGCCATCGAGCCAACCGCTGGCCGCCAGCAAAAACGCCCCGGTACACACCGACGCCACCCGCCGACACCCGGTCCCATGCTCACGCACCCACGCCACCAACGGCTCGTCTTGCGCCGCCGCGTAAACGCCCCAGCCACCGGCAATGATCAACGTGTCGCTGCCCTGATCCGGCAGCGGCTCTGCCAACAGCGCCAACCCCGCCGACGACATCACCGCCCCGCCGCCGCTGGCAATCACCGACGGCGCATAGGGTTGCGGCAAACCTTGCTGGCGAGCGATGTCGTTGGCCGAGGCGAATACCTGCAACGGCCCGGTGACGTCGAGCAGTTGTACGTTGGCAAAGGCCAGCACATGAATGGTTTTCGGGTTCTTCGACATGTTTGGCGTAATTCGTGGGGTAATTGGCGTATGCGCCAGATCCTACGAGCCTAGAGTGAAGCCGTCCACCCCAACCAGGAGAAAAAACGCCATGACGTTGCAGATCGGTTTTCTGTTGTTTCCACAGGTTCAACAACTGGACCTGACCGGCCCTTATGATGTGCTGGCCTCGCTGCCGGACGTGAAGGTGCACCTGATCTGGAAGGACCTGGTCCCGATCACCGCGAGCACCGGGCTGGTGTTGAAACCGACCACCACCTTCGACGATTGCCCGCCGCTGGATGTGATCTGCATTCCTGGCGGCAGCGGTGTCGGGCCGTTGATGGAGGATGAAGAAACCCTGGCCTTCATCAAGGCAATGGCCGCCGAGGCGCGATATGTCACTTCGGTCTGCACCGGCGCGCTGGTGCTTGGCGCGGCGGGGTTGCTCAAGGGCAAACGCGCCACCACGCACTGGGCGTATCACGAGTTGCTCGGGGTTTTGGGAGCGATCCCGGTGAACGATCGGGTGGTGCGCGACGGCAATCTGCTGACCGGGGGCGGGATCACCGCGGGGATCGATTTTGCCCTGACCCTGGCGGCTGAATTGTTTGATAAGGACACGGCGCAATTGGTGCAGTTGCAGCTGGAATATGCTCCGGCGCCGCCGTTCGCTTCGGGCAGTCCCGAGACAGCACCGGTCAGCGTGCTGGGGGAAGCCCGCAAACGCGCTGCCGCGTCGTTGAAATTGCGCTCGGAAATCACCGAACGTGCAGCGGCGAAACTCGCCCGCCAGTGAAAGAAACGCTGCGGGAGCTATTGCCCCCGCAGCCAGTTACTCAGGCCGGAAAATCCGTTGCCAGCGATATGGCTTTCCACTGGTTCAAGTCCTGCTGCACCTGAGCGATTTTCTGCTGCGCCAGGTCAACCGCAATCTGGCCCATGAACAAGTGCAGCGGCGGCTCGCTGACGTTGACCGCCTGGATGATTGCCAAGGCAATCTTGTCCGGGTCGCCGGCCTGCTGACCGTCAAGGGTGTTCTGGTGCAGGTCCAGTGACGCTTGCGCGGCGGTGTAATCATCGATCCTGCGCTCGGCAACGGCCAGCGAAGCGCTGGACAGGAACCCCGTACGCACCGGTCCCGGATAAACCACCGTGGCCTTGATTCCCAACTCCTGAACCTCTGCCGCCAACGCTTCAGTCACGCCACCGAGGGCGAATTTGCTCGCCACGTAACTGCCCCATCCGGCATAACCGCCATCGAAGCCGACAATCGACGAGATATTGATTACGTGCCCGCTGCGCTGCGCCCGCAACTGCGGCAAGGCGTGACGCAATACATTGAGCGGTGCAAACAGATTCACATCGAAATTGCGTCGCAGCTCGCGGTCCGACAGCGCTTCGAACGTGCCCTGCTGACCGTAACCGGCGCAGTTGACGACCACATCAAGGCTGCCGAAGACTTCAACGGTGCTTGCGATAGCACTGGCCACGCTGGATTCATTCATCAAGTCGACTTGCAGCGGCAGAAAGCGCTCGCTGGCTGCCTGCAGCTCGCCGAGGTTACGGGAAGTGGCGGCGACGCGATCTCCCAAGGCTAACACCTGTTGCGCGAGGGCCAGGCCGAGGCCCTTGGAGGCGCCGGTGATAAACCAGGTTTTAGGAGAGTTTTTCATGAGTAGGTTCCTCTGTTTCAGTGCATGACTTGCTCGATAAAAACAATGACGCGTCACTCCGGCCGGCGGTACAGCACCATCCCGGCGTGATAGAGCACCCCGTCGCGAAAGTCGCCGTCAGCCGTGAAACCGGTGTCGTCGACATATTCGATGTGGTCGCCCTCCAGCCAATAGCGGCCCAGATAGGCGCTTTCCCGATGGCCGCGCGCTTCGTCGTAGCGCCCGCCCGGCAGCAGTTGGTGGCGGATCACGCCGTCGGCGGTGACCCACAGGCCGACGTATTGGTCTTGATTACCCGATGGTTTGGTCATTTCAGTTCTCCCGACTTCAATAGGTGACCGTTCAGAACGGACTGGCTGTGGGCCGTACGATCAATTCGCTGACATCCACATCGGCCGGCTGATCGATGGCGTAGGCAATGGCCCGGGCGATAGCCTCGGCAGGAATGGCAATCTTGCGGAATTCACGCATTTCGGCCCGGCCGCCGGCATCGGAAATGCTCTCGGCCAGTTCGGATTCGGTCACGCCGGGGGAAATAACCGTGACCCGCACATCGCCCCCGACTTCCTGGCGCAAGCCTTCGGAAATTGCCCGCACGGCGAATTTGGTGGCGCAGTACACAGCCGCGGTCGGGCTGACGGTATAAGCCCCGATGGAGGCGATGTTAATGAACTGACCGCTGCGCTGACGCTGCATCAATGGCAACCCGGCAGCGATGCCGTGAAGGACGCCACGGATGTTGACGTCGATCATCCGGTCCCACTCATCGACCTTCAGCGCCTCGAGTTTCGACAGGGGCATGACTCCGGCGTTGTTGACGATCACATCGACCCGGCCAAAGCGTTCGACGGCGAAATCGATGAAGGCCTGCACATCATCGCGGCGGGTGACGTCCACCGCCCTGAACGCTGCGCTCTGGCCAGCCTCATTGAGTTCTGCGACCAGTGTTTCCAGGCGATCGATGCGTCGGGCACCAAGCACCACATGAGCACCCTGACTGGCCAGGAGACGTGCGCTGGCCTCGCCGATTCCGCTGCTGGCGCCGGTAATGACAACCACTTTGCCTTGAATGTTGGACATGACTTTTCCCTTGTTCTGAAGACTGGAACATCCCGGATGGGGACGTTGCGACAGGTCCAGATTAGGGACGCTTCGATGAGTTTCGTTAGCCGGTTTCTCCTGGGTTCTTGCACGATCCTGTACCAGCGAACCGATGCTGGCCGACAAGAACACAATCGGTTTTACTAGCCCGATTCAACCATCGGCCCAGGAGATTGTTCAGCATGACGACTTCTATTTCCTCGAATGCCCTGCCCCAGGACGGCATCGACGTTCGGCGCGCCGAACTGGTGAGCCTGATGAAGCGCTTTGCCCCGGAATACGGCGTTCACGCCACGCCGATCAAGGACTTGCACCTGATCCGCAGCGACCATCCCACCGAAGACCTGCACACGGTGCACAAACCGGGACTGTGCGTGATTGTCGAAGGACGCAAGGAAGTTCGCCTGGCCGCTGAAAGCTATGTTTACGACCCGCTCAATTACCTGGTGGTGTCGGTCACCCTGCCCTTGGCCGGCAAAGTGATCGAGGCCAGCCCGGATCGGCCTTATCTGTGCTTGCGTCTGGACATAGACCCGGCACAGATCTGCCGTTTGATCGCAGATGTCAGCCCAATCGGGGTATCTGGGGTGAGAACGACTGGACGTGGTCTGTTTCTGGATCGGATCGACGCGCCCTTGCTGGATGCCGTGTTGCGGCTACTGAGGTTGCTGGACACCCCGGACGACATCGCGACCCTGGCGCCACTGGCACAACAGGAAATCTTCTATCGGTTATTGCGCGGCGAGCAGGGTCAGCGCTTGCATGAAATCGCCATCCCCGACACCCAGACCCACCGTATCAGCCGTGCTATCGAGTGGTTGAACAACCATTACGTCGAGCCCTTGAGCATCGAAAACCTGGCGCAGATGATCAACCTCAGCACCTCGGCGCTGCATCACCGCTTCAAATCGGTGACGGCCATGAGCCCGTTGCAATACCAGAAGCAGTTGCGCCTGCAGGAAGCGCGGCGGCTGTTGTTGTCGGAGAATAGCGATATTTCGTCAATCGGCTACAAGATGGGTTACGAAAGCCCTTCGCAATTCAGCCGTGAATACAGCCGTCTGTTTGGCGCCTCGCCGAGCAAGGACATCGCCCGACTACGCGCTCAGGCGATTTAACAGTTTTGTGTACGCCAGAATCAGGCAAATCAAGGCCATAAAAAAACCCGCCTAAGCGGGTTTCTCAAGACCATTGCGACATCCTGTCGGCAGCCATCCTGGCGTATGGTCGATCATCCGTGATCCTGAGCACGTCCTGTGCTGCAGTTGATGGATCCAGATTAAACGTATCGGCGAAGCTTAAAAAGACGACATACCACTGGCTGCGTGTAAGCCATTGACCATTCAACGCCTGAAACCTGCACTACAGGAGATCGGGTTTCAGGTTTCTAAAGACGAAAAAAAACCCGCCGAAGCGGGTTTTTCCCAAGACCATATCGACTCCCTGTCGGCAGCGATCCTTGCTATGGTCGATCATCCGTGACCCTGGAGCACTTCCTGTGCTTCAGTTGATGGAGCTAGATTACCCTTCGGATCCAATCCGCAATAGACGACATAGCTACTACCGCGTGTAAGACATTCGCTATAGCCGCCCCTCCGAACCCCCTTAGATGTATCAGCCATCATGGGCTGAAGCCACGAGTTTCATGGCCTGCAGCCATCAGCCGCCCTGACGCTCGTGGTCCTTGGTGTCTACCAGAAATTTTTCGATATTGCTCATCTGCTCATCCCAACCCCGGCTGTCCATGCGGAACGCCTTGAGCCTGCGCGACTGAGGGATGTGATCGAAACCGGACTCGACGACCGTCAACAACGTGCCTTCATCCATATCCTGGAGTTCGAACTTCACCAGCGTGGTGGGCTCCTGGGAGTAATCGGTATCAGGTTCGACTGCGTACGGGTGCCAGCGAAACGAAAACACCCGCTCCGGCTCGACCCGCTCCACCAGTACATTCCACAACAAGTGCTCATAACCAGGATAAGTAATCTGCCCCTGGGTCCACTCGCCGGCGACAAAGCGCTTGCCTTCGAGTGCCACGCCGAACCATTGCCCGAAGGCTTCGGCGTTGGCCAGCACACGCCAGACCTGCGAGCGCGGCACCTTGAGCAGGATTTTCCTTTCGATGCGATCTGATGCTGGGTTCATAAGTCACCTCCTGTATTGAACAGTAGGCCCGTAAAGACCATAAGACCAACCTAAAAGTTGTATCAAACAGGTGCCGCAATCACCCGTACCTGAAATATTCGGCCTCAGTTCTGGCCATAAGTTCTGGTTTTTGGGGGGGAGTCAGCGGGCTGAAACTGCTAACGTTTGCAGCGACGTGACCCCTTACAAGGAAGATTCATGCAGCCTTCACTCACGGAACGTTATCGCGCAACCCTGCTGGGGCTTGCGTGTGGGGATGCCGTTGGCACCCGTGCCGAGTTCCAGCCACGCGGCTCGTTTATCCCTCTGACCGATATGGTTGGGGGCGGCCCGTTCAATCTGAAGCCAGGGCAATGGACCGATGACACTTCCATGGCACTTTGCCTGGCAGAAAGCCTGCTGAACAAAAAAGGTTTTGATGCGGCCGACCAAATGGGCCGTTATCTCAACTGGTGGCAATGGGGTTACCTGAGTTCAACCGGCGAATGCTTCGACATCGGCATGACCGTCCGTGAAGCGCTGACTCGTTATCTGGAAAACGGTCAGCCATTCGCAGGTTCCACCGATCCCTACACAGCCGGCAACGGTTCGCTGATGCGGTTAGCGCCAATTGTGCTGTACTACTTTCCCGACCCCGACCGGATCAGGAGGTTTTCCGCAGACAGCTCGCGCACTACCCATGCGGCGCCAGAGGCACTTGAATGCTGTCAGTTGCTTGCCGCTCTGATCCGCAAGGCATTGCAAGGCGCGCCCAAGCTGGATTTGCAGAGCCTGCCAGAGACGACGTTCGTGGAACCAAAGGTCGCGAGCATCGCCCGAGGTGACTACCTCGGAAAATCCAAAGACGATATTCGTGGTACCGGTTACTGCGTTGCATCACTGGAAGCGGCCTTGTGGTGCTTTCACCACACTGACAGTTTTGAAGCCGCCATCCTCGAAGCGGCGAACCTGGGCGATGACGCCGATACCACTACCGCCATCGTCGGTCAGTTGGCCGGGGCTCACTACGGTGTGCAGGCCATCCCTGACGGGTGGCTGGCGAAATTGCACATGCGCGAAGAGATCGAGGCCACGGCTGACGCCCTGCTTCGGGCCGCCGCCGCTGCCGACATCTCAGCCACGCAACCAGGAAAAGCCCCATGAATAACTTGCATGGCAGCTGCTTGTGCAAAGCCATCGAATACGAACTTGATAGCCTCGACATGCCCATCAGTCATTGCCACTGCCACACTTGTCGCAAGGCACACGCAGCAGCATTCGCCTCGACGGCCGGGGTCATGCGTGAGCATTTTCGCTGGATAAAAGGACAGGACCGGCTAAGCACCTATGAGTCGTCGCCGGGCAAGCTTCGGCATTTCTGTTCGATCTGCGGATCGCATCTGATGGCAGAGCGCTTGGCCCAACCCCATGTAATTGTTCGCGTGGCGACGCTCGACGATGATCCGAAAATGACACCTCAGGCTCACATCTGGACGTCCCATGATGTGTCCTGGCTTGAATATGAATCGAATGAGAAGTGTCAGGAATGGCAGACATAGTTTTCCGGATACACCGCGCCAGACTCTGATTTGTTGGCTGGCGGCGCCCCGCTACACTGCATTCCAACTTTCCATCATTACAGCGAACCTCCCATGCCCCCACGTTTTCTCCTTGCGTTGACGCCGCTGCTGTTCACTCCTCTTGCGCATGCCATCGACTGCGACAATGCCACTGACCAGACGACGATGAATCAGTGCGCGGCGCAGCAGTACAAAGCGGCCGACAAGGAGCTGAATGCGCTTTACCAGCAAATCACCCTACGGTTGAACGACAGCCCTGACGCCAAAAAGCTGTTGATTGGTGCTCAACGCTCATGGATTGCGTTTCGCGATGCCGAGTGCAAGTTCTCGGCGTCCGGAGTGGCGGGTGGCAGTGTGTATCCGTTGATCTATAGCAATTGCATCACCAAACTGACGAAGGCGCGGGTCGGGGCGTTCAAGACTTACTTGAAGTGTCAGGAAGGGGATTTGAGTTGCCCGGTGCCTGGGGCTTGATGCTGCGGTTCGCGGGCAAGCCTCGCGCCTGCAAGGGGCTTGGCGGCACACAAATTGTGTGTTCTCCAAAAATCCACCCGACAACTTGATGTTACCGCTCTGCTTCAGGCTATAGCGTGTTCGGCGGTGGCCGAGTCTTCCTTCTCGGCTTCGGGAGACACGCCGCACCACCAACGTGGTGCGGCGTGACGCAGGCTCAACGGTAAAACGGCGCGTGAATGCCTTTATGAGCCTCGATTTCTTGCCGCATATCAGCCACCAGTGACGCGATCGCGTGGGGGCTATCCAGTGTCCATACCGGAACATGGGTGGCCACCAAATCCACTTTCCCGGTCATGCAATCGCAGACCCGAATTGTCAGGGACTGGTCCGCCTCCATGCTGCAAGTGCACACCGCCGGCAAAAAACTATGTTCAATGATGTTTTGAATTTCCAGGGTTGAAAGGAACATCGCTACCTCCATCACGCCAGGTGTATGGCCGGGCAAATACTCCCTCATTCACCCATTAGCCGGAAAATTCTAATCCTCAATAACGGCTGTCTCAAGACCGTAACAGGTTGCTCATCGTCTCGTTAGTGATCCTTAGACGTGAGGATCTCCCGGAACTTTGCCCGGCACGGCGTATTGCGGCTTCAGGTGGCCGTCCTGATCGAGCAGCCAGGCATCCATGATCTGCCGCACCACGGGACCGGCGACGCGACCACCAGCCTCGCCATTCTCGATCATCACCGAAATGACAATCTTCGGATGTTCGGCCGGGGCGAAACCGACGAACAAGGCGTTGTCACGGTTGCGCTCCAGGGTTTTCGCCCGGTTGTAGCGCTCACCCTGCTTGATTGCCACCACTTGCGCGGTGCCACTTTTGCCGGCGATGCGGTACTGAGCCCCCGCCGCTGCCGCTCGAGCAATCCCGCGAGCATCGTGCATCACCATCTGCATGCCGTGGTTGACCTGCTCCCAGTCACGCGGGTCCTTGAGCAGGATGTTCGGCATCGGATGCTCGTCCACCGGCGCTACACCATCCACCGTTTTGGCCAGGTGTGGTCGGTTCCATACACCCTTGTTGGCAATCAGCGCTGTAGCCTGGGCGAGTTGCAGTGGCGTGACCTGCATGTAGCCTTGGCCGATGCCAAGGATCACGGTTTCACCCGGGAACCATGCCTGACGGCGAGTGACGCGTTTCCAGGCTTGGGACGGCATCAACCCCGCAGACTCTTCGAACATGTCCAGCGAGACCTTCTCGCCGAGGCCGAACATCGCCATGTAATCGTGCAGGCGGTCGATCCCCAGCTTGTGCGCCAGATCGTAGAAGTAGGTGTCGTTGGAGCGCATGATCGCCGCGTCCATGTCCACCCAGCCATCGCCGCTGTGGTTCCAGTTACGGTATTTATGATCGAAATCCGGTAGCTGGTAATAACCCGGATCGAAGACGCGGGTCTGCGGAGTGACCACCCCGGCGTCGAGGCCGGCAATAGCCACTTCCGGCTTGATGGTCGAGCCCGGCGCGTAGAGCCCACGCAGCACACGATTGAACAGCGGCCGGTCGATGGAATCATGTAGCGCCGCGTATTCCTTGAAGCTGATGCCGGTCACAAACAAATTCGGGTCAAAACTGGGCTTGCTGACCATGGCCAGCACTTCGCCGGTCGATGGATCGAGAGCGACCACCGAGCCACGGCGATCGCCCAACGCCTCCTCGGCAGCTTCCTGAAGTTTGACGTCGAGGCTCAGAACGATGTTTTTGCCGGGGATCGGATCGGTGTGTTTGAGCACTCGCAGCACGCGGCCCTGAGCGTTGGTCTCGACTTCTTCATAACCCACATGGCCGTGCAACTCAGGCTCGTAGAATCTCTCGATGCCGGTCTTGCCAATGGATTGCGTGCCACGGTATTCCACCGTGTCCAGGGCTTTGGATTCTTTCTCGTTGATACGGCCGACGTAGCCGATCGAGTGTGCGAAGTGTGCACCCATCGGGTAGTGGCGAACGAACTGTGGCTCTACGTCGATCCCTGGCAAACGAAATTCGTTGACTGCCAACACCGCGATCTGTTCTTCGCTGAGTTCATAGAACAAGGTGACGGGCACGAAGGGGTGTCGAGCCTGCTTCATTGCCTTGTCGAACAGCGTGCGGTCTTCAGCCGGCAGGTGCAGGAGGTTGACCACCTCATCCAGCTCTTCTTTGACGTCGGAGGCCCGTTCGCGGGTGATGGTCAGGTTGAAACTGGGCCGGTTGTCCGCCAGAAGCACGCCGTTGCGGTCATAAATCAACCCGCGGGTAGGGGCGATCGGCAATACGTGTACGCGGTTGTTTTCGGAGATCGTCGAGTGGTAGTCGTACTCGACCACCTGCAGAACATACAGCCGCACCACCAGCGCGCAGGTAATAGCGACGACGAACAAGGCGCAGGCCATCAGTCTTTTATTGACCAGGCGCGTCTCTTTTTCGTGGTCCTTGATTGGTATTGGTTCAGGCATTTCTGCAGCAGCTCTTTGACTGTAGAGGAGGTGCCGATCCGTAGGCTTGAAATCAGTCCGTTAAAAAACGAGCTGCACCATACCAAAACGGCGTGGTTACTTTAGCGCCCGTTCTACCGAAACTTCATGAACAATGCAGCCGACACAGCCAGCACGGTACTTTCCTGCGGACAAAACAAAACCCCTACCTGCATACGCAGATAGGGGTTTCGGAATTTAATCTTGACGATGACCTACTCTCACATGGGGAAACCCCACACTACCATCGGCGATGCATCGTTTCACTGCTGAGTTCGGGATGGGATCAGGTGGTTCCAATGCTCTATGGTCGTCAAGAAATTCGGTAGCCAGGTCGTTGGCCCTTGCGGGTTCACGCTCCAGCGAATGGGTATGCGATAGTTTGGTGTTTTGTGAGTATCTCGAACTTTCGGTTCGTTTCGTCTTCACACACCGCAATCTGGTGCCTTTTCAGGTCAGCAAATTGCTTGGGTGTTATATGGTCAAGCCTCACGGGCAATTAGTATTGGTTAGCTCAACGCCTCACAGCGCTTACACACCCAACCTATCAACGT
>NZ_JBIVCD010000025.1:0-57527 GCF_044746425.1 Pseudomonas sp. NPDC086112
CCTCCTGACCGTATTTCATACCTGTAAACGATGTCTCCGGTTTAAAACGTAAAGGATGTCTCCGGTTTCTACCCGAGCAAGCCCGCTCCCACAGGGGGACGGTGTCTACACACCAAATTTGTGAACACCACCGAACCCCTGTGGGAGCGGGCTTGCTCGCGAAGGCGATAGCCCAGACAACATCAAACCCTCAGAACGACCGCACAATCCGCCCCAACGTCTCCATCGCCTTCTCTGAATCCTCAGTCCACGGGCTCCCGTAATTCAACCGAATACAATTCCTGAACCGCTGGGTCGGTGAAAAGATCGGCCCCGGGGCGATGCTGATCCCTTGCGCCAGCGCCATCTGAAACAACTTCAACGAATCCATCTGCGCCGGCAGTTCCAGCCACAAAAAGTACCCTCCCGCCGGCTGACTGACGCGCGTCTGGGCCGGGAAGTAGCGGGCGATGGCGGCGAGCATGGCGCTTTGCTGTTCTTCCAGGGCGTAGCGCAGTTTGCGCAGATGCCGGTCGTAGCCGCCGTGTTGCAGGTAATCGGCGATGGCGGCTTGGGCGGGCATCGAGGCGCAGAGTGAGGTCATCAGTTTCAGGCGCTCGATCCTTTGCGCATATTGCCCGGCCGCGACCCAGCCGATTCGATAACCGGGGGCCAGGCTCTTGGCGAACGAACCGCAGTGCATCACCAGACCCTCAGTATCGAAAGCCTTGGCCGGTTTTGGCGCCTGTTGCCCATAGTAGAGCTCGGCGTAGACGTCGTCCTCGATCAGCGGAACCTGGTGACTGCGCAACAACTCCACCAGCTCCTGCTTCTTCGCCTCGGGCATGGTCGCGCCCATGGGGTTCTGGAAACTGGTCATGCACCAACAGGCTTTGATCGGATGTCGTTCCAGCGTCTGGGCGAGCACACCAAGGTCAATGCCATCGCGCGGGTGCACGGGAATTTCCACCGCTTTGAGCTTCAGCCGTTCCAGCACTTGCAGGCTGGCGTAGAACGCCGGGGCTTCGATGGCCACCAGATCGCCGGGTTCGGTGACTGCTTGCAGGCACAGGTTCAGGGCTTCGAGGGCGCCGTTGGTGATCAGCAGTTCTTCCATGGGCAGCATCAGCCCGCCGACCATGTAGCGCAGGGCGATTTGCCGACGCAGTTGCGGGTTACCCGGCGACATGTCGGTGACCACCATGCGCGGGTCCATCTCCCGGGCGGCGCTGGCCAGTGAGCGGGACAACCGCGGCAGCGGGAATAGCGTGGGGCTGGGGAAGGCCGAGCCGAAGGGCACGGTGTTCGGATCCTTGATCGAGTCCAGCACCGAGAACACCAGTTCGCTGACGTCGACTTCGGTGGACTCGTTGACCTGGCTGCTGATCACCGGCTCCGAAAACGGGCTCGGTGCATGGGTATTGACGAAGTAGCCGGAACGCGGCCGGGCGCGGATCAGGCCACGGCGCTCAAGCAGGTAATAGGCCTGGAACACCGTGGACGGGCTGACCCCGTAAGTCTGGCTGGCGTAGCGCACCGACGGCACCCGCTGGCCGGGACCGAGGATGCCGGAGCGGATCAGTTCAGCGATATCGTCGGCGAATTTTTCGTAGCGTTTCATCGAGTGCCCGGGTTGGAGAGTCATTCTGGAGAATCGGGGTGGCTGCTTCGCGGGCAAGCCTCGCTCCTACACACACCACCGCACTGTAGGAGCGAGGCTTGCCCGCGAATGAGCGCGAAGCGCTCGCCATCTTAAAGGCTCAACGGTTCATCGGCGCAACAAACCGGCTCTTGGCCACGCTGTAGATGTCCGGCTCATCACTGTCGACAATCTTGAAACTGATCGTCTGCGAACTGCTGCTCGGCCGTTCCGTGGTCATCGCCACCGACACCGGCACATCCACAATCTCGCCCGGTGCCAGGCTCAGTTCGGTCTTGCCTTGCAGCTGGAAGCCATCGCCATCGACCAGCGTCAATCGATAATCCTGACGTTGCTGGGTCTTGTTGATGACCTTCAAGCTGTAGATGTTTTCGATCTGGCCTTCACTGTTCTCGCGGAACAGGCCACGGTCCTTGCTCACGTCCAGCGACACCATCGGCCGTTCCACCAGCGCCAGGGCGAGGGCGCCGATCATTACCAGTAGCACGGCGGTATAACCGATCAGTCGCGGCCTCAGAAGGTGGGTTTTGCCGCCCTGCAGTTCATGCTCCGAGGTGTAGCTGATCAGCCCACGGGCGTAGCCCATTTTGTCCATGATCGAATCGCAGGCGTCGATGCACGCGGCGCAACCGATGCATTCCATCTGCAAACCGTCGCGAATGTCGATGCCGGTCGGGCAGACCTGCACGCACAATTGGCAGTCGATGCAATCACCCAGTCCGACCTCGGTGGGTTTGACGTCACGTTTGCGCGGGCCACGGTTTTCGCCGCGGGCCACGTCATAGGAAATGGTCAGGGTGTCCTTGTCGAACATCACGCTCTGGAACCGCGCATACGGGCACATGTGCATGCACACTGCTTCGCGCAACCAACCGGCATTGATGTAAGTAGCCCCGGTAAAGAACAGCACCCAAAACAGGCTGACACCGCCGATTTGCAAGGTCAGCAGTTCTTCGGCCAGCGGACGGATCGGCGTGAAGTAGCCGACAAAGGTCAGGCCGGTGAGCAGGCTGATCGCCAGCCACAGGGTGTGTTTGGCCGAGCGGCGGATCAGTTTGTTCAGGCCCCAGGGGGCGGCTTGCAGCTTGATCCGTTGGTTGCGCTCGCCTTCGGTGATTTTCTCGCACCACATGAAGATCCAGGTCCAGGAACTCTGCGGGCAGGTGTAACCGCACCAGACCCTGCCGGCGAACACGGTGATCGCAAACAGGCCGAACGCAGCAATGATCAGCAGCGCCGAAAGCAGAATGAAATCCTGTGGCCAGAAGGTCGCGCCGAAGATGTGGAATTTGCTTTCGGAAAGGTCCCAGAGCACTGCCTGACGACCGCCCCAGTTCAGCCACACCGTACCGAAGAACAGCAGAAACAGAACCCCCGCGCCACTCATGCGCAGGGTGCGGAATACACCCGTGAAGCTGCGGGTATGGATCAGGTTGTCGCTGGATTTGGCCTTTATCTTTGGATGCAAAGGCTCATTGCTTTTTAAAAATGAGGCATTTTCAACGGTTCGGACGGGGATTCTATCGCTCATGGTCTTTCGCTCATCAGCCTCCATCAGGCCTGAGCACTATGACCAGCGATCTGTTTGCATAACAGACTCAGCTAAAGCAATAAAAAGCGGATCAGATGGGTTGTCCGCACCCGCCTGCGACAACTTGATGCACCCGCAATGGTTGGCCACAAATGCCTATGCCAGTTGTTTGTGGTGTGTGTTGATGCGGGTCAGTCAAATCACCGAATCACTGTCCGTGGCCTTCAAATGTCGGCGACTGTCCACTGCGCCTGCTACGGTCAATGCATCGGCTTCTGCTTCGGTGATGTAGATGCGCTGGCCGTCGAGGTCGACCGCCGACATGGATTTTTCCCCGTCGGTGATGATGGTCACGTCGGGGCAAAGACGGATTTCTTCGCCGTTTTGGGTGATGAAGAAGCAGGTCTGGTTTTCGATGCGCACGGTCATGGGGGTGCCCTTTTTTTGCAGGTTCTAGATCGTTAGGGCGCATCGGCCGGTCATCGTTCTGTGCAACCGATTAATGGTGGGTGCGGTCCATCCTCTATCGAGTCATTAAATCATCACAAGGACTGCGTCATGGACGCCTGGTGGCACGAGGTTTGGGTGACGCTGCAAGCGGAGTTCGCCGACATTGGCGATGCTTCACAACTGACGCGCATTACCGTGCGATTGCTGATGGCGGCCTTGCTGGGCGGCATTCTCGGTTTCGAACGTGAACAGAAGGGCAAGGCTGCCGGGGTCCGCACCCACATGCTGGTGGCGCTCGGCGCGGCATTGTTTGTGCTGGTGCCTCAGATGTCAGGATCCCAGGCCGACGCCATGAGTCGGGTGGTGCAGGGCGTAATCGCCGGCATCGGGTTTCTGGGCGCCGGGACTATCCTGAAAAACACTGATGGCGATGAGGGCCATGTCAAAGGCCTGACCACCGCCGCCGGTTTGTGGATGACGGCGGCCATTGGTGTTTCGGCCGGAATGGGCCGCGAGGCGACGGCGGTGCTCAGTACGTTGCTGGCGTTGGTGATTCTCGGTGTGATGCCGGTCGTGGTGCGCCAGCTGGAAAAGGAACGCCCCCCGCGCGACTGATCACTCAGGGGTGACGATTTCCGGTGGCTGCACAGTCGGTGGCTCTTCGCGCGGTGGCGGGTGAGTGCCTGGCGGTTCCTGTTCAGGGACGGGGGCGGGTTCGGTCGGCGGTGTTGGCTGTATCGGCGGTACCGTCGGCTCATCAATGTTCGGATCGGGTGTCTCGGCCGGGATTGGAATGCTCATCGATACAGTCTCCAGTGGCAGATGGCGTGAGTCGTGCTTAAGTTGGTTGACCCGTACACAGGGAATTTGATTCCCCGAAAGACTTGGCAAATCCCTCTGAACTTTTACCGACGCCTGCTGTTCGGAACTTAAGTGAGTTCATGCCGGGGCAGATCGCTTCGTGTGAACGACGACCAGGCACAAGAGCGTCCTTGGGGCGTTAAGGAGAGATGCTCGATGACCGCTGAGAAACCCACAGAGTTGAGCTACAACCCGCATATACCGCTGTCGCAAGCGTTACTGCTACCGCGGATCGTGATCGAAAACACCATGCCGACCCTCGATGGCGGGCAATTCGCCGTTAAAGCCGTGATTGATCAGGACGTGGTGGTGACCAGCAAAGTGTTTGCCGACGGTCACGACAAACTGGCCGTGCGCATCCGCTGGCGTGCCGAGGGCGACGAAGACTGGCAGAGCGAGGTGATGGCCGAGCTGGGCAATAACGGCTGGCAGGGCCAGTTTCGTGTCAGCAAGCAGGGGCGTTATGTGTTCTGCCTCGAAGCCTGGATCGATCAGTTCGCCAGCTTTTGTTATGAGCTGAAAAAAAAGCACGACGCCGGCGTCTCGGTCAGCCTGGAGTTGCAGGAAGGGCGCACCCACGTCCAGCAGGCCGCCGAACGCTCTGAAGGCCCGCTCAGTGAACAACTGGCGGCGTTACACCATAAGCTGTCCGGTCTGCTCGAAACCGAGCAGGTCGCCTTGTTTCTGCACCAACGCAGCGCGGACTTGATGGCCCAGGCTGACCATCGTCCCTTCCTGAGCCTGAGCCCTGAATACCCGGTGGACGTGGAGCGAGAGCTGGCACAGTTCGCCAGCTGGTATGAATTGTTTCCGCGCTCGATCACCGATGATCCGGCCCGTCATGGCACTTTCAACGACGTGCATTCGCGGCTGGCGATGATCCAGGACATGGGCTTCGACGTGCTGTATTTCACGCCGATCCACCCGATCGGCCGCAGCTACCGCAAAGGCCCGAACAATTCGTTGATCGCCGGCCCGGACGACCCGGGTAGCCCTTACGCTATTGGCAGCGAAGAGGGTGGGCATGAGGCGATTCACTCGGAACTGGGTACTCGCGAAGATTTTCGCCGGCTCGTCGCGGCCGCCGCCGAGCATGGGCTGGAAGTCGCCCTCGACTTTGCGATTCAGTGTTCCCAGGACCACCCGTGGCTCAAACAGCATCCGGGCTGGTTCAACTGGCGGCCGGACGGCACGATCAAATACGCCGAGAACCCGCCGAAGAAATACCAGGACATCGTCAACGTCGATTTCTATGCCGTGGACGCGATTCCCGGCCTGTGGATCGAGCTGCGTGACATTGTGGTGGGTTGGGTCGAGGAGGGCGTGAAGCTGTTTCGCGTCGATAATCCTCACACCAAACCGTTGCCATTCTGGCAGTGGATGATCGCCGATGTGCGGGCGGTGTATCCCGAGGTGATCTTCCTGGCCGAAGCCTTTACCACCCCGGCGATGATGGCGCGTTTGGGCAAGGTCGGTTACTCCCAGAGCTACACCTATTTCACCTGGCGTAACACCAAGACCGAGCTGGCGACCTATCTCACCGAACTCAATGAGTCGCCGTGGCGTGAATGCTACCGGCCGAATTTTTTCGTCAACACGCCGGACATCAACCCGGCGTTCCTGCATGAATCCGGGCGCGCCGGTTTTCTAATCCGTGCCGCGCTGGCGACCATGGGTTCCGGGCTGTGGGGCATGTATTCGGGGTTTGAGCTATGTGAAGCGGCACCGGTACCGGGCCGGGAGGAATACCTCAATTCCGAGAAGTACGAAATCCGCCCACGAGACTTCAATGCGCCGGGCAACATCATTGCCGAAATCGCCCAGCTCAACCGCATCCGCCGGCAGAACCCGGCGTTGCACACGCACTTGGGCCTGAAGGTCTACAACGCCTGGAACGACAATATTTTGTACTTCGGCAAACGCAGCGTCGACGGCAGCAATTTCATTCTGGTGGCGGTCAGCCTCGATCCGCATCACGCCCAGGAGGCAAACTTCGAATTGCCGCTGTGGGAAATGGGCCTGCCCGATGATGCCGTCACTCAGGGCGAAGACTTGATGAACGGCCACCGCTGGACCTGGCACGGCAAGTACCAGTTCATGCGGATCGAACCGTGGCATCTGCCGTTCGGGATTTGGAGGATCACTCGTTCCTGAGCCTGGGGAAGATCAAATGTGGGAGCGGCGGTGCGACGATTCGACTTGCTCGCGAAAGCGGTGTGTCAGGCGACATCAACGCTGACTGTTATGGCCCCTTCGCGAGCAAGCCCGCTCCCACACTGACCGCATTTCTTCAGGCAGATACTGTTTTCCCAGAATTTTTCAGGAGTTACAAATGGCGAAGAAACCCAGGTCAGCCACCTTCATCAAGGACCCGCTCTGGTACAAGGATGCGGTGATTTACCAGGTTCACGTTAAGTCTTTTTTCGACTCCAACAATGACGGGATCGGCGACTTTCCCGGCCTTATCGCCAAACTCGATTACATCGCCGACCTCGGCGTCAACACCATCTGGCTGTTGCCGTTCTACCCCTCACCACGGCGCGACGATGGCTATGACATCGCCGAATACCGTGGCGTACACGCCGACTACGGCACCATGGCCGATGCCAAGCGCTTCATTTTCGAGGCCCATAAACGTGGCCTGCGGGTGATTACCGAATTGGTCATCAACCACACCTCGGACCAGCACCCGTGGTTCCAGCGCGCGCGTAAGGCCAAACCCGGCTCGGCTGCCCGTGACTTCTATGTCTGGTCCGATAACGATCAGAAATACGATGGCACCCGCATCATCTTTCTCGACACCGAAAAGTCCAACTGGACCTGGGACCCGGTGGCCGGTCAGTACTTCTGGCACCGTTTCTATTCCCACCAGCCAGACCTGAACTTCGACAACCCGCAAGTGATGAAAGCGGTGCTGTCGGTGATGCGTTACTGGCTCGACATGGGCATCGACGGCCTGCGGCTGGACGCGATCCCGTACCTGATCGAGCGCGACGGCACCAACAACGAAAACCTGCCCGAGACCCACGATGTCCTCAAGCAGATCCGCGCCGAAATCGACGCCAATTACCCCGATCGCATGCTGCTGGCCGAGGCCAATCAGTGGCCGGAAGACACTCAGTTGTACTTTGGCAACACCTCTGCCGACGGCCAGAACGGCGACGAATGCCACATGGCCTTTCACTTCCCGCTAATGCCGCGCATGTACATGGCGCTGGCTCAGGAAGATCGTTTCCCGATCACCGACATTCTGCGCCAGACCCCGGAAATTCCCGCCAATTGCCAGTGGGCGATTTTCCTGCGCAACCACGATGAGCTGACCCTGGAAATGGTCACCGACCGGGAGCGCGATTATCTGTGGAATTACTATGCCGCCGACCGTCGGGCGCGGATCAATCTGGGGATTCGCCGGCGTCTGGCGCCGTTGATGGAACGTGATCGTCGCCGCGTGGAATTGCTCAACAGTTTGCTGCTGTCGATGCCTGGCACGCCGACCCTGTATTACGGCGATGAAATCGGCATGGGCGATAACATCTACCTCGGCGATCGCGACGGTGTGCGCACGCCGATGCAATGGTCGATCGACCGTAATGGCGGTTTCTCCCGCGCCGACCCGGCCAGCCTGGTGTTGCCGCCGATCATGGACCCGCTCTATGGCTACCTGTCGGTAAACGTCGAAACCCAGGCTGGTGACCCTCATTCGTTATTGAACTGGAACCGGCGCCTGCTCGCGGTGCGCAAGCAGTCCAAGGCCTTCGGGCGTGGGACGCTGAAGATGCTTTCACCGAGCAATCGACGGATTCTGGCATATACCCGCGAATTCACCGGCCCGGACGGTAAGCACGAGATTATTCTGTGCGTGGCCAACGTGTCCCGCAGCGCGCAGGCGGCGGAGTTGGATCTGTCGGCTTATGTCGGCATGGTTCCGGTGGAGATGCTCGGCGGCAATGCGTTCCCGCCCATCGGCCAGTTGAATTTCCTGCTGACGCTGGCGCCTTACGGTTTTTACTGGTTCGGGCTGGCGGCGGAAAACCAAATGCCGAGCTGGCACGTGGAGCCGGCGCAAAGCCTGCCGGACTTCACCACCCTGGTGCTGAAGAAACGCATGGAAGAGCTGCTCGAAGCACCGTCCCGCCACACCCTGGAGCAGGGCATCCTGCCGAGCTGGTTGCAGAACCGCCGGTGGTACGCCGGCAAGGACGGCGTCATCGACAACGTCAACCTCGCTTACGGCGTGCGTTTCGGCGACCCGCAGCATCCCGTGCTGTTGGGTGAAATCGACGTCACCAGCGGCGGTCAGACCAGCCGTTACCAGTTGCCATTCGGTTTTATCTCCGAGGAACAGGTCGGCGCGGCGTTGCCGCAGCAATTGGCACTGGCCCGGGTCCGGCGCGGTCGTCAGGTCGGCTTGATCACCGATGCCTTCAGCCTCGACAGCTTTGTTCATGCCGTGTTGCAGAGCATGCAGGCCGGCATGGTGTTGCCGTCGGACGGTGGCGAGATCCGTTTCGAGCCGACCGACGAACTGACCAGGCTTGGCCTGACGGCCGAGTCGGAGGTGCGGTACCTGTCCGCCGAGCAGTCCAACAGTTCGGTGGTGATCGGCAGCAGCCTGGTGCTGAAATTGATCCGCAAGGTCGCGTCAGGCGTGCACCCGGAGCTGGAAATGAGTGCGTACTTGACCCATGCCGGTTTCCAGAATATTTCGCCGCTGCTGGGCGCGGTTATTCGTCGCGATGCGGCGGGCGAGGACACGTTGTTGATGATCGCCCAAGGCTACTTGAGCAATCAGGGCGACGCGTGGGAGTGGACCCAGAACAACC
Source organism: Pseudomonas sp. NPDC086112 (assembly GCF_044746425.1). Taxonomy (NCBI): domain Bacteria; kingdom Pseudomonadati; phylum Pseudomonadota; class Gammaproteobacteria; order Pseudomonadales; family Pseudomonadaceae; genus Pseudomonas; species Pseudomonas sp. NPDC086112. The sequence goes on from NZ_JBIVCD010000025.1 coordinate 9,305, forward strand.
TCGAACGGGCACTTCGCGACGAACTCGCTGATGCAATGTCCGAACAGGAGCAGCACTACAACGCCCTCGGCGAGTTGAAGGATTTTGCCGGCATGCTCGGCCAGCGCCTGGGGGAAATGCATCAGGTGTTGGCGGCCCCGAGCACCAACCCGGACTTCGCGCCACAAATCACTACCCAGAAAGATGCCCTGGCCTCGGCCAAGGACGTGACGGCGCAACTGGAACATGCCCTGAAGCTGCTCAAGCAGCATCAAACTGAACTGAGCGCGGCGGACCAGGCATTGGTCAGTCGCTTGCTGGACAACAAAAAAGCCATCCTCAGCCATGTCCAGGAACTGGGTAAAAAGGCTGCTGGTGGCCTGCGCATTCGCGTCCATGGCGACTTGCACCTGGGGCAGGTGCTGGTGATCAAGGGCGATGCCTACCTGATCGATTTCGAGGGCGAACCGGCGCGACCGCTGCATGAGCGCCGAGGCAAACACAGCCCTTATAAAGATGTCAGCGGCGTGTTGCGCTCCTTCGATTATGCGGCGGCGATGACGATCAACGTGCACAACGTCGATAACACTGCCGACGCCCAAGCGGCGCGTCAACGGGTCGCCGATCGTTATCTGAAAGAGGCGCGGCAAGCATTTGTCGACGCTTATCGGCTGGCGGCAGCTAGTCTTGCTCATGCATGGCAAGATCCTGAAGGCGAGGACGCCGCGCTGGCGTTGTTCGGTCTGGAGAAGGCGGCTTATGAAGTGGCCTATGAGGCTGAAAATCGCCCCACCTGGCTGCCCGTGCCGTTGCACGGTCTGTACGGGTTATTGAGTGGGCTCAAACCCTTTTCCGATCTTGGTGGAGAGTAGTCATGAGTATCTCGAACAAGGAACAGGGGCACGTGGAACAGTCGCTGCTGCCCAGGGCACGGGATATCGATGCGTTGGTACGCGCTGAGCATCGGGATCCCTTCGCAATTCTCGGCCCGCACGGCGATGGCGCTGGCGGGCAATTCATTCGCGCCTATCTACCGGACGCCTTGAGCGTACAGGTGGTGGACAAGGAATCCGGGGAAGAGCTCGGCAGCCTTGAGACCACCCAAACTCCGGGGCTGTTCGTCGGGCACTTCGAGCGGGCCCGACCCTATCTGTTGCGAACCCGTTGGGCCGGTGGCGAGCAACTCGCCGAGGACCCTTACAGCTTTGGCCCGTTACTCGGCGAGATGGATTTGTACCTGTTCGCCGAGGGCAATCACCGGGACTTGAGCAGTTGCCTCGGCGCGCAGCTGAAGACGGTCGATGGCGTGGAGGGTGTGCGCTTCGCCGTGTGGGCGCCGAATGCCAAAAGGGTCTCGGTGGTTGGTGATTTCAACGTCTGGGACGGTCGTCGTCATCCGATGCGTCTGCGCCATCCCACCGGTGTCTGGGAGTTGTTCATTCCGCGCCTGCAAGCGGGGGAAGCCTACAAATACGAAATCCTCGGCGCCCACGGCATTCTGCCGCTCAAGGCCGACCCGATGGCCCTTGCCACCGCTTTGCCACCGGACACTGCATCGAAAGTCGCCGCGCCGCTGAAAATCGACTGGAAGGACCACGACTGGATGCAGTCGCGGGGCGAGCGGCAGCGAACCAGCGCACCGTTGTCGATCTACGAGTTGCACGCCGGTTCCTGGCAATGCGAGCTGGATGACCTGGGCGAGGTCGCCCGTCAGTACACCTGGCCCGAGTTGGCCGAGCGGCTGATTCCTTATGTAAAGGAGCTGGGTTTCACCCACATCGAACTGATGCCGATCATGGAGCATCCGTTCGGTGGTTCCTGGGGTTATCAACTGCTGTCGCAATTCGCCCCGAGTGCCCGTTACGGCACGCCGGATGACTTCGCCGCGTTCGTCAATGCCTGTCACCAGGCCGAGATTGGCGTGATCCTCGATTGGGTGCCGGCGCATTTCCCCACCGATACCCACGGCCTGGCGCAGTTCGATGGCACCGCGCTGTATGAGTACGGCAACCCGCAGGAAGGTTTTCACCAGGACTGGGACACGCTGATCTACAACCTGGGCCGCACCGAGGTGCACGGCTACATGCTGGCCTCGGCGCTGCACTGGCTCAAGCATTTCCACGTCGATGGCCTGCGCGTGGACGCAGTGGCGTCGATGCTGTATCGCGATTACTCGCGCAAGGCCGGCGAGTGGGTGCCCAACCGTCACGGCGGTCGGGAGAATCTGGAGGCCATTGATTTCGTCCGCCATCTCAACGATGTGGTGGCCCTGGAAGCACCGGGGGCGCTGGTGATTGCCGAAGAATCCACGGCGTGGCCGGGTGTCAGCCAGAGCACGCAACAGGGTGGGCTGGGTTTTGCCTATAAGTGGAACATGGGCTGGATGCACGACTCGCTGCATTACATTCAGCAGGATCCGGTGTACCGCGCCCATCATCACAATGAGCTGAGTTTCGGCCTGGTGTATGCCTGGTCCGAACGCTTCATCCTGCCGATTTCTCACGATGAAGTGGTGCATGGCAAGCATTCGCTGATTGACAAGATGCCGGGGGATCGCTGGCAGAAGTTTGCCAATTTGCGGGCTTATCTGAGTTTCATGTGGACGCATCCGGGCAAGAAATTGTTGTTCATGGGCTGCGAATTCGGCCAATGGCGTGAGTGGAATCACGATCAGCAACTGGACTGGTATTTACTGCAGTACCCGGAACACCAGGGGGTGCGCAAACTGGTCGGTGACCTGAATCGGTTGTATCGCGAAGAACCGGCGCTGCACGATCAGGACGATGCCCCACAAGGCTTCCAGTGGTTGATCGGCGACGATGCGGTCAACAGCGTTTACGCCTGGCTGCGCTGGAGCAAGGAGGGCAGGCCGGTATTGGTGGTGGCCAACTTTACCCCGGTGCCGCGTCAGTCCTACCGTGTCGGCGTTCCGTTTGCCGGGCGCTGGGTCGAGTTGATCAACAGCGATGCCGACACCTATGCCGGGTCCAATTACGGCAATGGCGGCGGGGTGTTCACCGACGAAGAACCGAGCCATGGCCAGGCTCTCTCACTGGAGTTGAATTTGCCGCCGTTGGGGGTGTTGATCCTGCGTCCGGAGGGTTGATCTAAAATCGCGTCGCTTCATTCGCGAGCAAGCCCGCTCCCACATTGGATTGTCGTCGTACACAACACCAATGTGGGAGCGGGCTTGCTCGCGAAGAGGCCAGATCGAACAAAGCGCTTCTTGTGTCATGCGCTCACCACCGCATCCGCACCCCCAAACTGCCAATCAACCCGTTCAGATCATTGTCATCCACATCGCTGCTGTAATCGGCGCTGACGTACAGGCTGACCAAAGGCGTCACTCTGGCGACCAGCCCCAAACCCACATCCACCGTCGAGGATTTGCGGCTGCTGCTGATTTTGTCGACCTGATCCAGGCTCACGGTATTACCGGTATATACCGTGTGCCACACGTTGGTCCGCACATAGGGTTCGACGGGCAGGCCGTTGATATCGTAACTGCCTTTCAAACGTGCACCGACCCGACCGCTCCAGGACGACATGTCGCTGGAGGAGCCGTTGCCGGAGCCGGCATAGGGCGTATCCAGCGTAATGCGTTGATTGATCAACTGCGCCTGGGGTTCGATCACCCAGTTATTACCCAGGCCAATCGGGAAACCACCTTCCACCGACAGCGTCACCGCGCTGCCTTCGGCGGCTTGTCGCGCGCCCTGGTCATTGCGGCTGTAGCCGTTGACCCGGCCGCCGCTGGCGCTCAAGTCTACGTGCCAGCCTTGTGGGCCGGTCAGGCTCCAGTAGGCGCCGAGACTCTGGCCTTGAAGGTTGAGCGTGTCATGGCCGGGGTCGGCGAGGGCGCGACTGGTCAGCAGACCGTTGTCATTGCCCTGGAATTGGGTGGTGCCGCCGATCAGTCCGACCCGCTGGGTATGGCCGCTGTTGCTTTGGACGGTCAGCAGCGCCGGGCTTTTGAATTCGCTGGCGCCAGGGATGGAAGAGCCCTGGGCCAGATAGTCGGTTTGGGCCTGCCGCGAGGTCTTTCCATAGATGTGGTCCCAAGCCGAAGGCGCGGCGTCTTCGACCGTCAGGCGTGAGCTTTGTACATCTGGATTGACGCGTGAACGGCCGGGATACGTGGCGGAGCCGGTGGGCAAGGTAAGGGTCGGCAGTGCCTGGTTATACCAAAGCGTTGGTTCATCCTCGGCAGACGAGGCGTGCACCTCCATGGATGAGCACAGCAGGAGTGAACTCGTGACGGTGCAAAAAGTGATTTTGATCTCTTGTGGGGTGAATGAAGTTTTCATGGAGGTCTACCTTGCAATGGCATGCGTATCTCGCTTTGGCGTCTCTCCTACCCCGAATGAGGGGCGACCGAATGGATTGGGGCAGGGTCAGACCCGCCTTTTTTTACAGGAGTCTGGTGGCTTGCCCCTGATGGATTTCCGGGGGTAGTAAGCACTAGCTAAGAAGACTGCTGACGCTGCGTCAAGAAAGTGGCCGATAAGCGGTATGGCTATTTTAGGTGTTGTAAGTGACTGATTTTTGGCGCGTATATAAGTTGTTGTTTGTGCGAAAAATCATCCAGAAAGGCGCGGGCCAGACGCGTTTGGTAGGGGGCTATCGGTTGTTCGGCGGCTGATCCAGGGCAGGATAAACAAACGGCGTCGGCGCGCCATTGCTGTCATTTTTTCTGTCAGGGGTGGCATCCTTGGCGACTGTCATTTGACGGTGTTACAGGCGCACTTCCACCGCCAGCGGCAAATGGTCCGACAGATGCGTCCAGGGTTTGTGGCCAAGTATTCGCGGTTCATGACTGCTGGCATTACGCAGGTAGATCCGGTCCAGGCGCAGGAGGGGAAAACGTGCCGGGTAAGTTTTCGCCGGTCGGCCATGATGGCGTTCGAAGGCTTCATGCAGGTAGTCGCGCCGGGCGAGGGCGGCATTGCCTTGCAACTGCCAGTCGTTGAAGTCGCCGGCAATAATCACCGGGGCGTCATCGGGCAACGATTCGAGCAACAGGCAGAGCAACTGCAGCTGCAGTTGTCGATGGCTTTCCAACAGGCTCAGGTGCACGCAAATGGCATGCACTTCGGCATGCCCCGGCACATCCAGTACGCAATGCAACAACCCGCGCCGCTCGGGGCCGGTGATCGAGACGTCGAGGTTGCGAAATTCGCGGATCGGGTATTTCGACAGCAGGGCATTGCCGTGGTGGCCGTCGGGGTAGACCGCGTTGCGACCGTAAGCGAAATCGCTCCACATGCTGTCGGCCAGGAACTCGTATTGCGAGGTCTGTGGCCAATCGTTGTAACGGAAAGAATGCCGGTCGTGCTCACCGACCACTTCCTGCAGAAACACCAGGTCTGCCGACGTGCTGCGCACCGCTTCACGCAACTCCGGGAGGATAAAACGCCGGTTGAGGGCAGTGAAGCCTTTATGGGTGTTGACCGTCAGCACTCTGAGTCGATGAACCGCCGCAGGCGTGTTCGGTGGTATCGATTCGACGGCTTGTCGTTCGGCATCGCTGGTCACGTTCACTCCTCTGAATCAGGCTGATGTATGCATGCGACTGGTGCATGGGCAAGCAGTTCAGTTTGAGCGACGCCAATCCAATGTGGGAGCGGGCTTGCTCGCGAAGGGGCCGGTACATCCGATACATCTTCGGCGGCTGGCAAACCGCTTTCGCGAGCAAGCCCGCTCCCACATTGAATGGTGACTTGATTGAGAGTCGGGTTTCAGACAAACACAATTTCATACGGCAAACGCATGCGCTCCAGAAGCACCTGGGGCACTGACGGGGAGGCGCCGATCATCGGCTCACCGTCGAGTTGGCTGGCGTAGGCGTAGGTGGCATGGCTTTTACGCGCGACGGTCCAGGTGTCGAGGCGTACCTTGCGCGCGCGATGCCAGGGGATCAGCCCATGGTCACGTGTCGGCCAGTGCCAGGCCCAAACCGGTATTTCGTTGAGCGTCGCACCGACCAGCGCTGCGGCCCTGGCGCTGGCGCGGCCGACGGCGTTGTGGTCGAGGTTGCCGTCTTCGCGCCAAGTGGTGAACACCACATCGCCGGGGCGCAGGTAGCGAACGATGAATTGGGTCAGTTCAGACTCCCGTTCGGCCAGCCCACTGTCGGTGAAGCCGGCGCGAATCCACTTCAGGCTGTGCATCGGCACTCCGAGCCGGCGCAAGGCTTCGACGCTTTCCTGGGGGCGGAATACGCTCAGGCGTTTCTGTGACCACTGTCGCGAACCAAAATGACTGTAGCTACCGTCGGTGATCGAGATCAATTGCAGAGGATGGCCAAGGGCGCACAGCTGTTGCAGGAGGCCGCCGCAGGTCACCACTTCATCGCCAGGATGCGGCGCGATCACCACTGCGCGAGCGCCGGCCGGAACCAGGGTTTCGGTATTGATGACAGGGATGTTGTCCAGTTGCTGGGCGCTGTTCCAGATCTGCACGGGCAGACCACTTTCGCTGATGGAAACCGTTTTCATAGGCGCTACGTCCTTGTTCTGTCTGGCCCTCAGTCGTGCCCAATGCTTGCGAGGGCGCAAGCCTGGCAGACCCGTGAAGGCGGGGTAAATTGCAATTGCAGCGCTCCGAACCCTGGATTGCTGCGGGCAGAGTATTGCTCATGGATCGCTATTCGTCGCCTCAGTCTTTGGTCGGATACGGTTTTTTTAATCCGGGCTGTGTCAGATGTCGCAAATACTCGGAGAAACTGTACCGGCCATCCATTAGGGCGCGGGTATTGCCTGTAGGAGCGAAGCTTGCTCGCGAACACGGTGTGTCAGTCGACATCATTGTTGCTTGATACACCGCCTTCGCGGGCAAGCCTCGCTCCCACAGGGGGGATTACTCTTCTTCTTCGCGCTGCAATTCGAACAGCAGCAGCGAGCGGCCGGTGACTGAATATTCGTGACCGAACTCGAAGCGTTCCTGGCCACGAATCGAGGGTTGATTGGTGTCGATCATGCAGGTCCAGAAACCGCCGTCAGGCACTTCCGGGAGCAGGAAGTTGACGATGTCATGGTGGGCGTTAACCACCAGCAGCAGGGTCGCGTCGCCGCCCTTGCGGCGAATGCCGGTTTCCTGGGCGCGACCATCGAGCAGCATGCCCAGGCAACGACCGTGGCCTTCTTCCCATTGTTCGATGGACATTTCGCTGCCGTCCGGGGCCAGCCAGGTCACGTCCTTGACGCCGATGTCTTCGTTGTAGTTGCCCACCAGGAAGCGCCCGCGACGCAGAATCGGATAGGCCAGGCGCAATTTGATCAGGCGTTTGACGAACTTGAGCAGGGCCTTGCCGTCTTCGCTCAGGTCCCAATTGACCCAACCGATCTCGCTGTCCTGGCAATAGGCATTGTTATTACCGTTCTGGGTGCGAGCGAATTCATCGCCAGCCACCAGCATTGGCGTGCCCTGGGACAGCAGCAACGTGGCGAAGAAATTGCGCATTTGCCGCTGGCGCAGCTCATTGATCTCGGGATCGTCGGTGGGGCCTTCGACACCGTGGTTCCAGGACAGGTTGTTGTTGCTGCCGTCCTGATTATTCTCGTCGTTGGCTTCGTTGTGTTTGTCGTTGTACGACACCAGGTCGTTGAGGGTGAAACCGTCGTGGGCGGTGACGAAGTTCACCGAGGCATACGGCCGCCGGCCACGCTGATTGAACATCTCGCCGGAGGCGGTCATGCGGTTGGCGAAGTCCGCCAGTTGGCCGTCGTCGCCTTTCCAGAACGCGCGCACGGTGTCGCGGAATTTGTCATTCCACTCAACCCAACCCGGCGGAAAGTTCCCGACTTGATAGCCCCCGGGGCCGCAATCCCAGGCTTCTGCGATCATCTTCACCTGACGCAGCACCGGGTCCTGGCGGCAGGCCACGAGAAAGCTGTGACGCTCGTCGAAACCGTCGTGGTAACGGCCGAGGATGGTCGCCAGGTCGAAACGGAAACCGTCCACATGCATTTCCGTGGCCCAGTAACGCAGGGAGTCGGTGACCATTTGCAGTACGCACGGGTGACTCAGGTCCAGGGTGTTGCCGGTCCCCGAATCGTTGATGTAGTAGCGCTTGTCGTCAGGCATCAAGCGGTAGTAAGAGGCGTTGTCGATGCCGCGCATCGACAGGGTCGGGCCTTGTTCGTTGCCCTCGGCGGTATGGTTGTAGACCACGTCGAGGATCACTTCCAGATTGGCTTCGTGCAGGTGCGCGACCATCTCCTTGAACTCGGCGATCTTGCCGCTGGCCAGGTAGCGCGGGTCCGGGGCAAAGAATGCGATGCTGTTGTAACCCCAGTAGTTGGTCATGCCTTTGTGCAGCAGATGCTGGTCATTGACGAAGGCATGAATCGGCAGCAATTCCACGGTCGACACGCCGAGCTTGCGGATGTGTTCGAGCACGTCATCGACCATCAACCCGGCAAAGGTGCCACGCAGGTTCTCGGGGACGGAGGGGTGACGCATGCTGAAGCCGCGTACGTGTGTTTCATAAATGATCGTTTTGTCCCACGGCACGCTGACGCGATGGTCATGACCCCAGGTGTGAGCCGGGTCGATCACTTTGCATTTGGGCACGAAGGGCGCGCTGTCCCGCTCATCGAAACTGAGGTCGGCGTCAGGGTGGCCGATGGTGTAGCCGAACAACGCTTCGGACCATTTCAATCGACCGACCAATTGCTTGGCGTAGGGATCGATCAGCAGCTTGTTGGGGTTGAAACGATGACCATTGGCCGGGTCGTAAGGACCGTACACGCGATAGCCGTAGATCAACCCCGGGTGGGCGTCAGGCAAGTAGCCGTGGTAGATCTCGTCGGTGTATTCCGGTAACTCGATACGCTCCAGTTCCACCTCGCCGGAATCGTCGAAGATGCACAGTTCGACCTTGGTCGCGTTAGCCGAAAACAGCGCGAAATTGACCCCCAGGCCATCCCAGGTCGCGCCTAGCGGGAAGGGCAAGCCTTCACGGATTCGCGAAGCCTCGGCACGAGGTTCGGGCGCGGTTTTCTTTGGGCTGCTCATAGTTGCTCCTGCATGGGGTGACGGTACTCGACTGCGATGAACCGTGGCTCTGGTTTTTTTCGAGGGCGAGCGCGCCCTCGGTGGCGAGAGACACGCCACAAATCAAGCGAGGCAAGGCGATAAACGCGTCAGGTCGTTGGCGGCTTGCGCGCAGCGCGTGGCTTTTTCTCGACGTTTTTTTCGCCAAGCGGGGTCACTGTCGAAGCAGAGGGTTTGGCTTTGGCCTTGGTTTTGGGTTCGACGCCTTTGGCATTGAGCTTGCCGTCGGGCTTGCCCACCGCGGACTTGGCACCGATGCTTTTACTGGCAGCTTTCGATGACTTGCCGGGCGCCAGCGCTTTGGCTTGGGCTTCAGCGTCGGCCAGTTTGCAGGCCATCTCCCAATGGCGTTTTTCCTGGCCCGTGGGTTTTCCTTCGGATTCCCAGATTTGATAGGCAAATTCGCGGATGTGTTTATCGTCGGTACTCATCGCAATGCTCCTGAACTGAACTCAAGCTTGGGTAGTTTGGATAAAGAGGTTGACCGGGAAATTCCCCAGCGCGGTGCTGACCAACAGTTCCCTGTGTTTTGTGACTATGACGCTTGCAAAAAGTCCCTTCAGATTTTCTTCAGGGATGGCGAACGGCAACTTGACCCGTGTATCGCCCCAGAGCGGCGCATCAATCTGTGGTTCGGCACTGTTTTCCAGCAGTTCGGCACAGCGTATCGGTACTATCACGATAGCCCGTTTTCCCTGCCATTCACGAGCAAACGCCAGTACCCGGTGAGCCTGGCTACCGAGGACTTCCAGGGCTTGATACGTCCCTTTTTGAAACAGTCCGGCATGCTCGGCACGTTGATGTAACGTCCGGGCGATCAGGGTTTGCTTGATGCCCCCGTCACGCCAGTTCGCCAACAGATCGGGCAGGTCCAACCGTAGGTGCATGGCCTGCTGACGACTGACGTAATCCACGGGTCGGCGGTTGTCCGGATCGACCAGCGTGAAGTCCCAGAACTCGTTGCCCTGATAGAGGTCCGGTACCCCCGGCACGGTCATTCGCAGCAAGGTTTGCGCCAAGCCATTCAATGCTCCCGGCGCGGCGATGCTCTGCGCCGCCGCACCGATGGCCGTGCGCAGTGGCTGGCCTTCGGGGCTGAGCAGCAAGCGTTCGAGAAACCCATGGGTCGCCTGTTCATACCCCTCGTTTGGCGCACTCCAGCTGCTTTGCAACTTGGCTTCGCGCAGGGCTTTCTGTTGCCACTGCCAGAGGCGTTTGGCGTAGTCCTCGAGCGCCACTTGATCGTTGCTGTGCAGCTCCAGCGGCCAACTGCCGAGGATCGCTTGATAAAGAATCAGCTCGTCACCCGCCGAAGGCGCGCCGGGTTCAATGCGCAATTTGTCGGCCAGGGTTCGCCAGTGTTCGACCTGGTCGGCATACCAGGCGCTGCGCTCGCTCAACACCGCCAGCCGCGCGCGGGTGTCTTCGCCGCGTTTGTGGTCGTGGGTCGCGGTGGCCAGCAGGTTGTCGGGGAACTCGGCGAGGCGATTGATGCAGGCAGCATGGAAGTCAGCCACCGGAGCGCTGAATTGCTCGGTGTTGTAGCCGACGTCGTTGCGCGACAGCAGCACCGCCGAGCGATAAAGCGCGGTGTCTTCCACTGCCTTGGCCGCCGCCGGTGAGGTCAGTTGCTGGAAGCGCACGCAGGCATGCTTGAGCAGTTTGCGTGGGCGGCCCACCGGGTGTTTGCGCCAGGGTTGACCGCCGAGCCAGCCGGACAGGCAATCGAGCACCGGCCAGTCGGCCTCGCCGAGGGTTTGCCTTGCACCGTCCATGGCCTGCTGGAAAAACACCTCGTCCTGGGCGCAGTTTCGGCCCAGCGGGCTGATGTAAGTGCGATACACCGGGAAGTGTACGATGAGTTCCTGCAAGGCCCGACGGATTGCGCCGAGGGTCAGGTCCCGGGTCATCAGATCGTCCCGGGCCACTTGCAACAGGGCGTGGGCGACACTTTCGAAATCCCCGGCGAGGGAGCCGTTGAGAATCTGCTGGCGCGCCAGTTGCGCTTCCTGACGGAAATCGGCGGGCCGTTCGCTGTGCCGGCTCCAGAGTTCACCCAAGGTCTGGGCGCCTTCGGGGTCGTGTTGCAGCAACGACAACTGATTCATGAATTCGTAACCGGTGCTGCCATCGACGGACCAGTCGCGGTGCAGGGTTTCGCCCTCGCCAAGGATCTTTTCGACGTAGATCGGCAGGTGCCGGTCCGGTGCCAGGCGATCGACTCGGCGGCGCAATTTGCGACAGTAACCACGCGGGTCGGCGAGGCCATCGATGTGATCGATGCGCAGCCCGTCGACAAGACCTTCGGCCACCAGCTCGAAGATTTTTGCATGAGTCGCCTCGAACACTGCCGGACGTTCGACGCGCAGGCCGCCCAGTTCATTGATGTCGAAAAAGCGCCGCCAGTTGATGTCGTCCGCCGCGGTGCGCCAACTGGCCAGGCGATAACTCTGGCGCTCCAGCAGGTTATGCAGGCGCTGGAAACCCTCGGCGGTGAGCGAGTCGTAGGTGCCCAGCGTGTGCTGGATGGCCTGAAGAATGGCCGGATCGCTGGCCAGTTCAGCCAGTTCCGTTTTCAGTGGGATCGCCAAGCTGTGCGCGTCAGTCTGGTAACTCAAGGTACTGAAGCGGTCTGCCAGGGATTTGAGCTGCTCGACCTGCCCGGCATTCAATTGATCATCGGCCTTGAGCAATTCGCCGTAGTTGGTGGGGCAAATCGGGAAGTGATGTTCGTAGTGCTCGACATAAAAAGCGCCGCGCCGGGCATCGAAACGCAAGGGAAGGGTGCCGTCCTGCAAGGCGATGCCGTAATCGCTGCCCAAAAAAGGCAGCAGCAATTGGCCCTCCATCAACGGGTCGGGCGAATGCCATTGAATGTCGAAGAACTCGCCGTAAGGGCTCAGTCGCCCCCATTCGAGCAAGTCGAGCCACCAAGGGTTATCACCACCGCCGACGGCCATGTGATTGGAGACGATGTCGAGGATCAGTCCCATGTGCTGTTCGCGCAACGCACTGACCAAACGGCGCAACGCAGCTTCGCCACCCAGCTCAGGGTTGACCGTGGTCGGGTCCACCACGTCGTAGCCATGCATGGACCCCGCGCGGGCGGCGAGCAGCGGCGAGGCATAGACGTGGCTGATGCCCAGGCTGGCGAAGTACGGCACCAGCGGCACCGCCTGATCCAGAGTGAAACCTTTATGAAACTGCAGCCGCAGAGTCGCCCGCAGCGGTTGGTTGAACGGTTGATTCATTGGTCACGCTCGGCCGCCTGAAGTCGCGCACAGGCGAGCAGTTCCAGGCGCCGGGCGGCGTCCGGATCATCGAGCAGGGCTTCGCTGTCGCCGGGTAGCCTGCGGGACCAGTTGGGATGGGTGTCGGTGGTGCCGGGCAGGTTGGCCTGCTGTTCGATCCCCAAGGCATCTTCCATTGGCAGCAATACCAGCGGCGCGCGGGTATGGCCGAGGAAGCGGATCGCGGCGTCGAGCACCTGATCGGTTTCGTGGGACTCCTCGCGGAAATTCTGCGGGTCCTCGCTCAGCACCCGACGCAAACCTTCGCGCTCGCGCTCACGGTGTTGGCGCCATTCGATTTCACCCGGGGCGTCGACCAGATTCAAGCGCGCGCTCCAGTCGATATCGCGGCCATGCCACCAGCCATTGAGCGTCGGCAGGTCATGGGTGCTGGTGGTTGCCAAGGCGTTGTCCGGCCAGTCGAGAATCGGCTTGAAGTGAGTATTGTCCTGTTCGAACAGCAGCACGCGCATGCCGAGAATCGAGCGTGCGATGAGTTTCTCGCGCAGACCCTCGGGCACGGTGCCGAGGTCTTCGCCGAGGACGATGGCCTGATGTCGATGGGATTCGAGGGTCAGCAAGCGCAGCAGGTCGTCCACCGGGTAATAGAGGTAGGCACCGTCGCTGGGGTGTGCGTCGTTGGGGATCACCCACAGTCGTTGCAGCCCCATGACGTGATCGATACGCAGGCCGCCGGCATGGGCGAAGTTGGCCCTCAGCATTTCGATGAACGCGCGAAAGCCATTGCGCACCAGACCTTCGGGGGAGAACGCGGAAATGCCCCAGCCCTGGCCGGAACGATTGAGGATGTCCGGTGGCGCACCCACGGTCAGCGAGGTGAGCAATTCGTCCTGACGACTCCAGGCCTGGCTGCCGCCGCCGTCGGCGCCAACGGCCAGATCCGCGATCAGGCCAATGCCCATGCCGGCACCGCGGGCGGCGGCTTGGGCGCGTTCCAGGCTGCGCGCAATCAGCCATTGGCAGAACGCGTAGTAGCCGATGCGGGTCGAGTTTTCTTCGGCAAAATGCGCCAGGGCGGTGCTGCGCGGGTCACGCCATTGTTCGGGCCACTCGCGCCAGTCGAGGCTTTCACCGTCCCGCGCACGGACTTCCTGGATGGCTTCGAAGCGGCAATGATTTTCCAGCGCTTCGCCACCGGCATGGCGGAAGCTGCTGAAATCCGGGTGCAAGGGGTGTTCGCCGTGGGTGAAGCCTTCGTACAAGGCTTCAAGCAAGCGGTGCTTGGCTTCGGCGGCGGTGGGCCAGTCGATCAGCGGCAGTGCTTCAAGGTGCTTGAGCTCAGCGGCAAGGCCGGTGGCGTCGATCGCGGCGCGCAGGGCACGCTCACCGAGAATCGCACCGGGCGCCGCGTACAGGCTATTGAGGAACAGGCGGCTGGATGGCGAATAAGGGCTGTAACGCTGGGTGTCGCCGCTGAACATCGCATGCAGCGGGCTGATCGCCAACGCTTCGGCGCCCCGTTCCCCGGCCACCCGGGCCAGATCTTCGAGGGCCTGGGTATCGCCGAAACCGCCATCGCCGGGACGGCGCAGCGAGTACAGCTGCACGCTCAGGCCCCAGGCGCGGGGGTTTTTACTATCAACCGCGTCGCCGACGCTGTAGCAGCGCTGGGGTGCCACCGCCAGGGTGAAGGATTGATCATCGATGCTGACGTGCTGATAACCCACCGGCACCAGCCCGGGCAACACAGCGTTGTCATCGAGCTTCAAGTTGATCCGTGAGCCGTCTTCGAGATGGATTTCACATGGGGTTTGCGGTTCGAAGTAATGGGCCAGGTCCAGGCCGACGCCCACATCGCAGGTCAACAGCGGTGGCAGGTGCCGGGTTTGTTGCACTTCCTGCAATTGCAGCAGGCTGGCGTCGATCTCCTGGGCAGTATTGGCGGGATGGCCAAGCCCGCTGAGCACCGAGCGCAACACCGCCGGGGTCACTTTCTGTGGACGGCCATTGGCATCGGTCCAGTCGACGGCCAGGCCTGCTCGGCTGGCCAGTATTTCCAGTTGCGCATTGCTCATGGGCGCTCTCCATCCGGGGGTAGCAAAGGGGCTGCGGCCGTGAGGCTGACTAGCGCGCAATACGGGGCAAGTGTGCCCTGATTCAACAGACCGGCCGATTGTGGCGGGTGTTCGAACAGCAACGTCGCGTCGGCCTGTGGGGTGTGGACCACGGGTGCATCGCTGAGGTTCAGGTCAATGCGCAACTGACTGCCATCGCCCAACCGCCAGCGCGCCGTCACCGCGCCCGCGGCCAGTACCTGCGCCCCCAGCGCCTGGGCGCCGGGCAGGTGCGGGATGATGTGTTGATGGCGGATCTTCAACAGTTGGCGATACAGCTCATAAACCGGCGATTGGCGGCTGGCGCTCAGTTTCGGCCGTGAAGCTTCGAAGGTCTGCGTCGCGTTCGGGTCGGGAATCTGCTCGCGTTTGTGCGGATCGGCAAAGGCGCTGAACGCTGCGAACTCATTGCGTCGTCCTTCGCGCACCAACTCCGCCAATTCACCATGGTGGCTGGTGAAGAATAGAAACGGTTGCTCGACGGCGAATTCGTCGCCCATGAACATCAGTGGGATCATCGGCGACAACAGCAGCAACGCGGTGGCGGCGTAAAGGGCATCAGGATGGGCCAACTGATGCAGACGCTCGCCAAAGGCGCGATTGCCGATCTGGTCGTGGTTCTGCAGGAACAGCACGAAGGCCGTGGGCGGCAAGTGACCGCTCGGCTCACCGCGTGCCGTACCGTGGCGGGTGATGTGGCCCTGAAACACGAAGCCCTGGCTCAGGCAACGGGCGAGCTGTTCGGTGGGCTGCCGGGCATAGTCGGCGTAATAGGCATCGGTTTCACCCGTGAGCAGAACGTGCAGGGCGTTATGGCCGTCGTCGTTCCATTGCGCGTCGAAACCTTGTTCCAGCAGGCTGGCCTGGTTGTGTTCGTTTTCCGCCATGAGCCACACGTGTCGCGCCGGATCGGTTTGCCGCCGCACCCGTTGCACCAGCTCCTGAAGAAAGTCCGGGTCTTCGATGGCATGCACCGCGTCCAGGCGCAGGCCGTCGAAGCGGTACTCCAGCAACCACATCAGCGCGTTGTCGATAAAGAAGTCGCGCACCTCGCGCCGCCGGAAGTCGATCGCCGCACCCCACGGGGTGTGTTTGTCTTCGCGGAAAAAGCCTTTGGCGTAGCGATGAAGGTAATTGCCGTCGGGGCCGAAGTGGTTGTAGACCACGTCGAGAATCACTGCCAGGCCATGGCCGTGGGCCGTGTCGATCAGGTGTTTGAGTTGTTCGGGCGAGCCGTAGGAGGCTTGAGGCGCATAAAGCAAAACCCCGTCATAGCCCCAATTACGTTCGCCGGGGAACTGCGCCAGCGGCATCAGTTCGATGGCGGTAATACCCAGCTCAACCAGGTGCGCCAGGTGTTGCTCAACCTCGCTGAAGCCGCCGAGTGCACCGACGTGCAGTTCGTAGATCACCGCCTCATTCCACGGTCGACCTTGCCAGGCGCTGTGTTGCCACCGATAGGCGAGGGGATCGACCACCACGCTGTGGCTGTCGATATCGCCCGCTTGGGCGCGGGAGGCCGGGTCCGGCACCCTAAGCTCGCCATCGATGTTGTAGCGGTAGCGGGTACCCGCGGGGCAGCGGGTCTTGATCACAAACCAGCCATCGGCCTGAGGCAGCAGTGGCAGGGATTGTCCATCTTCCAGTTCGAGACTGACGAAAAACGCATCTGGCGCCCACAAGGCAAAACGCGTGTGTTCTGCGTCCAGCATGATTGCGCCGTGGGGCCAGGTCTCAAGGGTCCGTAACGGCATCGTTGAAAGCCTCTTACTGTTTGCCCGATTTTCCCAGCGCTTTAGCCACCAGTTTTTCGTAGAGTTCGGCGTAGGGTTCGACTGCCTTGCACCAGTTGAACGGCGCCGCCATGGCTCGGCACCGCATCGCGTTGAGCAGGCCGGGGAAGGCGAACACCTTGAACGCGCGGCTCAGGGCTTCGCGATAACTTTCCACCGTGGATTCGTCGAAGAGGAAACCGGTCACGCCGTTTTCAATGGTGTCGGCCAGGCCGCCGGTATTGCGCGCCACCGGCAATGAACCGAAACGCTGGGCGTACATCTGGCTCAGGCCGCAGGGTTCGTAACGCGAAGGCATCAGCAGGAAATCACTGCCGGCAAACATCCGGCGGGCGTCGGTTTCATTGAAGCCGATGTGCACGCCGACTTGCCCGGGGAAGCGCAACGCCAGTTCACGCATGGCTTGTTCTTCTTCCGGTTCGCCACGGCCGATGATCGCGATTTGCCCGCCGTTATCGACAATGTATTCGGCCACTGCTTCGGTCAGGTCCAGGCCTTTCTGGTAGACCAGCCGCGAGACCACGGCGAACAACGGACCTTCGGAGTCTTCGAGGTCGAACAGCCGACGAACGTGCGCGGCGTTGACTGCTTTGCCGTCCCAGTCGCCGATGCCGAACGGGTGGAACAGGTGCGGATCGGTCGCTGCATCCCAGCTTTCATCGATGCCATTGGGAATCCCGCTGAGCAAGCCTTGCTGGGTCTTGGCGGCGAGAAAACCGTCGAGACCGCAGCCAAAGGCTGGCGTGGTGATTTCCTGGGCATAGGTCGCGCTGACGGTGGTGATGTGGCTTGAGTAGGCCATGCCGGCCTTGAGGAACGACATCTTGCCGTAAAACTCCATGCCTTCCTGTTGCAAGGCATGCATGGGGATACCGAGTTCCGGGCACGAACCGAGGCTGGTGACACCTTGGTACGCCAGGTTGTGAATGGTGAAAAGGGTCGGGGTGCGTTGGCCACGCCAGTGCATATAGGCCGGCGCCAGGCCTGCGGGCCAGTCGTGGGCATGCACCAGGTCCGGGCACCAGTGAATTTGGGCGAGGTTGGCGGCGATATCGGCTGCCGCGAGGCCCAGTCGGGCGAAACGAATGTGGTTGTCCGGCCAGTCGCGGCCGTTGTTGGCGCCGTAAGGTGAACCTTCGCGCTCGTACAATTCAGGGCAGATCAACACGTAAATGACCAGGCCATCGGGCATGTCCATGCGCCCGATCTTGCAGGGCGGCAACGCTGCGTGCCCGCCCAGTTCACCGATGATATGAATCGGGTTTTCGCTATTCATCACTTGCGGATAACCGGGGATCAGCACACGCACATCGTGCAGATGCGCCATGGCCCGGGGCAGTGCGGCGGAAACGTCGCCAAGACCTCCGGTCTTTACCAGGTCGGCAATCTCCGAGGTGACAAACAGGACTCTTTTCTTGTTGGGATTCTGACTGACTACCGGTGCCAGTGTCTTGGGGGTCGGCATGTTGACCGATTTGGCATTGAGGATACCGACGGTGCTCGTTTCCCCGACCTGCTGATGAGCACGTTCTCCCTGGATATCTAAAGCCGCACTGATCATATGAATCTCCCGTGTTGTTGATCTAATTCTAGGCCTGGCACAAACGGTGTTCGTGGCCAAATCCTGTGGCCGGGCGCAAACGCGCTACGCATCGGTGAGCAAGTGCTGCCCATGCGCTGAAGCAGAATGGGTGAAGTGGCTGTTGCAAGGAATGCACCAGTCGCTGTGGCCCTACTCTTAACCTGACTCGCGGCCAGTACCAAAAGTTTCGATTATTTTCACCGAATGACCGACCGGTTTTACCCCGCGAAAATGAGTCTAGGCCAGAACTTAGAGCGGGGGCGGCCAACGGGTGAAATTGTTCGACAATCGGTCAAAAGAGGGTACAGGCATAGAGCTTTGCGGGGAGACGCACCGACGAAGGGCAGGTTTATTTTCTGGCGTGGGTCAAATCGGGACCGGGAAGTCACGATAATCGGGCGTGATGGGATGTGGGTTGCACCATTGCGGTGCGTAGGGTTTAGGGGGCCTCTTCGCGAGCAAGCCCGCTCCCACAGGGGAACGCATTTCAAATGTGGGAGCGGGCTTGCTCGCGAAGAACGATAACGCGGTCTTAGCTCAGAATCCGAACCGGCTCCCCTGCCGCCCAAGCCTGTATGTCCTCGATCATTTGCGAAAAAAACAGTTGGTAATTCTGCCGGCTGACATACCCGACATGCGGCGTGGCCAGTACATTGTCCAGCGTTCTGAAGGGATGATGACGGGGCAACGGCTCATGCTCGAACACATCCAGCGCAGCACCCGCCAGGCGTTTTTTCTGAAGGGCCTTGATCAATGCGGATTCATCGACAATCGGCCCGCGGGCGGTGTTGACCAACCATGCCGTGGGTTTCATCCAGTCCAGTGCCTGAGCGTCAACCAGCCCTCGGCTGCGCTCGCTGAGCACCAGATGGACCGACAGCACATCGGCCTGCTCGAACAGTTCCTGCTTGCTGACATAGGTGACGTCGACCTCGGCAGCCCGTTCGGCGGTCAGGTTTTCGCTCCAGGCAATCACCCGCATGCCGAACACCTGCCCGAACCGGGCTACCCGTTGACCAATGCTGCCCAGACCGAGAATCGCCAAGGTCTTGCCCTGCAGGTCGCCGCCCAATCCCTGTTGCCATTGACCGGCGCGCAAGGCATTGGCTTCGGCCACCAGGTTGCGGGTCGCGGCCATGATCAGCGCCCAGGTCAGTTCGGGGGCGGCATGTTTGTAGCTGTCGGTGCCGCACACCTGAATGCCCAGCGCGGCGGCGGCTTTCAGGTCCAGGGCGGCATTGCGCATGCCGCCGGTGACCAGCAGTTTGAGTGCGGGCAAGCGGCGCAGCAGGTCTTCGTCGAACCGGGTGCGCTCGCGCATCACGCAGATCACCTCGAATGCGCCGAGGCGTTCGGCCAGGGTTTCGTTGTCGGCCGGGTAGTCATGGATAAAACTCACCTGGCCGATGCTGTCCAGCACCGACCAGTCCACCACATCGCGAGCCACGTCCTGCCAGTCATCGATCACCGCAATCTGCACCGCCATCAGCTTTGCCTCATCAACGAACGGGATTGGTTTGGTTCAGCCAGCCGAGCAACGCCTGATGGAATTTCGCCGGTTCCTCCATCTGTGGCGCGTGGCCCATACCGGGAAATTCGATCAGCGTCGACCGGGGAATCAATTTCGCCACTTGCTTGCCGAGTACGTCGTAATGACCGATTTTCGCCTTGACCTCGGGCGGTGCGATGTTCTTGTTGATGGCCGTGGTGTCGGAGGTGCCAATCAGCAGCAGGGTCGGCACTTTCAGGTCCTTGAACTCGTAGTACACCGGTTGGGTGAAGATCATGTCGTAAATCAGCGCCGAGTTCCAGGCCACCGCTGTTTTGCCTGGCCCTTTGGCCAGGCCCGCGTACATGTTCACCCAACGATCAAACTCCGGCTTCCAGCGGCCATCGTAATAGGTGTTGCGTTGGTAGTCGTGGATACCTTGTGCCGTGACTTTCAGCTCGCGCTCATACCATTGATCAACCGTGAGATAGGGCACGCCAAGGGCTTTCCAGTCTTCCAGGCCGATTGGATTGACCAGGGCCAACTGTTCGACTTGATCGGGGTATTGCAACGCATAGCGGGTGGCGAGCATGCCGCCGGTGGAGTGGCCGAGCAGGGTGGCCTTCTGGATGCCCAGGGTTTTGAGCAGTTGCTGGGTGTTGGCTGCCAGTTGCTGGAAAGTGTATTGATAGTGGTCCGGTTTGCTGGAGGTGCAAAAGCCGATCTGGTCCGGCGCGATGACCCGGTAACCGGCCTCGCTCAGCGCCTTGATCGAGCTATCCCAGGTCGCGCCGCAGAAGTTTTTGCCGTGCATCAGCACCACGCTGCGTCCATTGACCTTGCCTTGGGCTGCAACGTCCATGTAACCCATCTGCAGGGATTTGCCTTGGGACTCAAAGTCGAAGTGCTTGACCGTGTAGGGGTAATCGAAGCCCTGAAGTTGCGGGCCGTATTCCGGCGTTTCGGCCTGGTTCTGATTCTGGTTCTGGGCGTGAGCGAGAACGGGCAGTGCCGCTGTCAGCAGCAGGCCGGGTAACCAGCGGGAGAGGATGGGCGACATGGGTAAGCTCCACAGGAAATCCGCCGATGCTGGACTGGCATGATTAGGGTGACATTAAACATAGGTCATGGCCGCAATGCCGAGCGAAATCCATGTGGGAGCGGGCTTGCTCGCGAAGGCGGTGTGTCAGACAACATTAATGTCGACTGACACTCCCTCTTCGCGAGCAAGCCCGCTCCCACAGGTTTCGCGCCGCCATGGCCATGATCATTCAACCCATCCACCCCAGCGTAGCCACGGCCAACACACCATAGCGGGCGCCCTTGGCGAGTGTCACGATCACCAGGAAACGCCCCAGCGGTTCGCGCATGACGCCAGCCACCAGCGTCAATGGATCGCCGATGATGGGTACCCAACTGAGTAACAACGACCAATGCCCGTAACGCTGGTAGTGCTTTTGGGCTTGCTCGAGATGGCGAGGGCTGACCGGAAACCAGCGCCGCTCGCGAAACCGCTCGATGCCGCGCCCCAGCCACCAGTTCAGCAGCGAGCCCAGCACATTGCCCAGCGTTGCGACGGCCAACAACGACCAGAGCCAATCCTGATTGCTGAGCAACAACCCCACCAGCACTGCTTCGGATTGCAGTGGCAGCAGCGTCGCGGCACCGAACGCCGCGAGAAACAGCCCGATGTAGGCACCGAACATCAATGGGCGGGGTAGTCCGCCACTACCACGTCAGTGCCGTCCTTTTTCAAACCGATCACTTGATAGGCATCGCTCATGCCGTCCGTTTCCATGCCGGGCGAGCCCATCGGCATGCCAGGGGCTGCAACCCCCAACAAATCGTCACGCTTGCTCAAGGCCAGTACTTGATCAGCCGGCACGTGGCCTTCGACGAATTTGCCGTTGATAAGGCCGGTGTGACACGACGCGAGCCGAGGTGGCACACCGTGTTGTTGCTTGAATTGGCTCATGTCGGCTTCAACATGGTCTGCGACCTTAAAACCGTTGGCTTCCAGATGGCTGACCCATTTTTTGCAGCAACCGCAGTTGGCATCGCGATGAACTTCGATGGGAATCAGCTCGGCAGCCTGGGCCAGGGAAGAGATGAAAAGGGCGCTCAGGGCGGCCAGACGCAGGTGGGTTCGCATGGGGATCTCGTCTCGGGTTGTGGCCAAAAAGATGCATTTTGACCCGTTTACCCAACAAAGAGACAGCGGATTGTTTCGAAGTAATACAGCGTTGGATAAACCCCCTCGCCACAGGGGGACATGCCAACCTGTTCCGATCAACGAACCTTGAGCGCC
Organism: Pseudomonas sp. NPDC086112; assembly: GCF_044746425.1. Taxonomy (NCBI): domain Bacteria; kingdom Pseudomonadati; phylum Pseudomonadota; class Gammaproteobacteria; order Pseudomonadales; family Pseudomonadaceae; genus Pseudomonas; species Pseudomonas sp. NPDC086112. The sequence goes on from NZ_JBIVCD010000025.1 coordinate 30,878, forward strand.
AGCAAGTTGGTTTGCCCGGCACGCACAAATAACTAACCAAGGCGTACATGAGCTTGATTAGTGATATTCGCCAATATCGAAAGATCATGTAGACCAATGAAACAAGACGCTTTCTGGTATGTACCGTAAATGTATGAGAATTGTAAAAAATGGAAATATTTGTTGGTGACGTTAGAGCACACATCGATACTCGCCCGCACCTATCTCGGTTTAAACAAGGAACTTTTATGGTCGCCTCACAAGGACGTCTGTGTGTTTTGGATGATCGGCATCCCGTCACGCAGTCGGGAGCCCGGTCATGACAATCGGCTATACAGGCGCATGGACGAGCAAGGCAGGTTTACTGGTCAAGGATACCGGCAGCGGCAAGCCTGTCACCCACAGCGCCAGGGTCAAGCAGATGCTGGCATTGGTGGGAAGCAATCCCAATGCGCTGAATACGGCGAAAATGGATGAACAGAAACTGCACAGGAACATCAAGGGCTTCGACCCGGAAAATGTATCCGCCAAGCAACTGGGCAATCTCAGTGCCTTCTTGAGAGGCAAAGGCCTGATTTCCGATATTACTTCGATGACCTTGCTTAATGCCGGTGACAAGTTTGATCGTTTTGGCGTACAGAAAGACCCGGATGCGAAGTTCAATGCGCTGGAGTATTTCGCCACGCAACTGGACACCATTCAGAACAACAGTATTAAGGGTGATAAGTACGCCGTTGGCCTGATCCCTGAATACAAGACGGCGATCTACGTACTGCAGAACTTGCAAGCTTACGGCAAGGGCAACGGTACGACGGTTCCTAATGACAAGGGCGTTAACGCCAAGGCGTGATGTTTGGCCGCGTTGGCCCGCTCGAACCATCGAACGGGCCGGGCACCTGTTATCGGTCAAGCAACTTCATGACTTCTTCCGGATAACGCAGGCCGGCCGTGGCATTGGCCGGGAAAATCCCTTCCAGGGCCTGCAATTCTTCGCGGCTCAGTTTCACGTCCAGCGCGGCCATATTTTCTTCCAGGTATTTACGCTGTTTGGTGCCTGGAATCGGAATCAGGTAATCCCCTTGGGCCAAGACCCATGCCAACGCCAGTTGGCCCGCCGTCACCCCCTTGTCGGCGGCCAGGGCCTGCACTTGCTGCACCAGCAACAGGTTTTTTGCGAAGTTTTCCCCTTGAAAACGTGGACTGAAGCGACGGTAGTCGTCGGCTGCGAAATCATCCGGGCTTCTCAGAGCACCGGTCAAAAAGCCTCGGCCCAATGGACTGTAAGGTACAAAAGCAACGCCCAAGCGCTGGCACGCAGCCAGGCAACCGTTTTCCTCCTGATCGCGGCTCCATAGCGAGTATTCACTTTGCAGTGCGCTGATCGGATGAACCTTGTTCGCTCGTTCCAGCGTGGCGACCGAGGCTTCACTCAATCCCAGGTAACGCACCTTGCCGGCCTTCACCAGTTCTGCCATGGCGCCGACGGTTTCCTCGATGGCCACCTGCGGATCGATGCGGTGTTGGTAATACAAATCCAGGGTTTCCACGCCAAGGCGCTTGAGGGTGCCGTCGATGGATTTGCGAATGTATTCCGGTCGCCCGTTGACGCCCCGTGCACCGGGGTTGGATGGGTCACGGACAATGCCGAACTTGCTGGCCAGAAACACCTGCTCACGCTTGCCGATAATGGCCTTGCCGATCAGCTCTTCATTGGTATGTGGGCCGTACATGTCTGCCGTGTCGAGCAGGTTGATTCCCAGTTCCAGCGCGCGGTGCAAAGTGGCCGTGGCTTCGCGGGTGTCCACGCCGGTGGTGTAGAAATCGGTCATGCCCATGCAGCCCAGACCGATCGCGCTCACCTGCGGACCGTTTTTGCCCAGTTGACGTGTTTGCATGAAATCAGCTCCCTGTGAATTGAATCCCATTGTTGACCTCGACAGAAACAAGATAAACCGGCTAAAACTGCTATCACTATTTGTGAATTCTAAATAATCAGCCGGTAAGCCAAAGCAATGGACCGTTTCAACGCCATGCGCGTATTCACCCGAATCGTCGAACTGGGCGGCTTCGCCAAAGCGGCGGACAGCCTGCAATTGCCCCGGGCTTCGGTGACCATTCTGATCAAGCAACTTGAGGCTCATCTGGGCGTGCAACTGCTGCAACGCACCACCCGGCAGATCAGCCTGACGCTCGATGGCGCCGCCTATTACCCGCGTTGCGTGCGGCTGCTGGCGGATCTGGAGGAGACCGAAGCGGTGTTTTCCGCTGCTCGCCAAAACCCCAAGGGTCTGCTGCGAGTGGATATGCCGGCGGGAGTGGGACGTTTGATTGTGATTCCGGCATTGCCGCAATTCACTGCGCGGTATCCCTTGATCGAACTGGAAATCGGGTTGAATGACCGGCCAGTGGATCTGATCCGCGAAGGTGTCGATTGCGTGTTGCGGGGGGGCTCGGCCCTGGAAGACTCACTGGTGGCGCGGCCGCTGGGCATACTGGACCAGATCACATGCGCCAGCCCCGACTATCTGCAACTTCGCGGGACTCCGCTATGCCTGGAGGATCTGAAGGGGCATCAGATGGTGGAATACTTTTCCAATGGCACCGGCAAACGCTACGGGCTGGAATTTGTAGTCGATGACCAACTGCAACTGATCGACCTGCCCAAGCACGTGTCGGTCAACAGCTCCGATGGTTATCTGGCGGCGTGCGAGGCGGGATATGGCTTGGTCCAGACCCCGTATTATCACGTTGCCCGCCAACTGAAGGAGGGGCGTTTGATCGAGGTCCTGAGGGACGTGCCGCCACCGGGTATGCCGCTGACGGCGCTCTATCCTCCTCACCGCCAGTTGTCCCGGCGGGTGCGGGTATTTGTCGATTGGTTGGTGGAGCTCTGTGCGCAACCAGGTAATGACTTTTCTAGAAAACATTTACGCGACTGAGCGGGCATCCATAGGCGAGTGTATCGACGCAATCATGGGATTCGTGGCGTTGGTGTTCTGCTGTAGTTCGTCATGCAACTGTTGCATGCGCGCGCAGTGCAGGTTGAGGGATCGAGAACGGACGCCCCGATGAAACAATGCGAACCAACCATTGTCACCCGGCGCAGGCATCAGGCCAGTGAAGGCGAAGCCCAAAGTCGATAAGTTGCGCAGATTGCGGGCGAAGTGCCGGGATAGTCCGACTCGTGCCGAGATCAGCCAGTGCCTGGGTAGTTGCCAGAGCTGCTCGAGCAAGTCTTTGTTCAAGTGCTGGATGACAATGTCATACCGGTGCTGATGTTGTTTTATTTGCAACGGCATCGCGGGTCGTGACGCCTTGTCCTGGCAGGTTCCGAACACCGAGCACAGGTGCTGCATGAATGCTCGGCAGCTTTCAGGCCAGGGGATGTCGGGGAGCGGGCGCGTGTGTCCTTCGATCATGTGACTGCCCATCACGATGGTTTCCGGGAGCGATTCACCGAATGGCGAAGGGACGTAATCGGGAAGCAGTCCAGTGCTGTGAAAGCCGATATTCTCTGCCATGCGTTGAGTGTAGGGATGGTGGGTCACTTGCTTGATCGATACGCTCCGGATCCCCAGAGAACCCGACAACATCAATAACTCTCGGCCCAGGCGCGTCGCGATATGCTGTCCCTGGGCGACGGGATGTACCACGGTGAGCGCCAGTTCCGCGGTATTCGAAGGCGAGTCGCGGCACAGCGCGGCATGCCCGAGCACCCGCGCGCCATCCATGGCCAGTATCGATTGCCAGCGGCCTTCGGCGTTGTGCTGACTGATCATGTTCGGCAGGTAAACATCCGGCTGAGCGTAAAGATCGCCGTAGACCTCTCGAAACAACCGGCTCACGGCATCTGCGTCGGAAGGACGGTAGGGGCGAAGTATCAACCGGGTCATTGCGCGGGCTCCTGCGAGCAAACGTCATACACTCGCAAATCCCGCACTCGCAATTGTTTGCCCGAGCGAGGGTGAAGCTGCAGGTCTGTGGCTGCGCAGCAGAGCACTCGAAACTCCAGCAGACCCTCGCGGCTCAGGTCGTCGATGGCAGGGTAGTGGGCAAGCAAAGCTTCACGCAATGCGCGGAGTACCGGCTCGACGGTTTGTGACTGAGGTTCGGGCACCCACTTCACGCTCAACAGATCCTTGGAGCCGGTCTGTTCGATCAGCAATTGCCATTGCTCGCTGTGCGCTACGCGCTGAATGATCTCGTGTATTTCTTCGGTAAACAGCGACAGCACGCCGACTCGTACCCGCTGACTGTGGGCGCTACGCCCCTTTAGGGCGAATTTACGCCTCGGGGTGGCGGTCGGTTCACGCCAACATGCACGGTCGCCCACCGGGTAACGCAGCAGCGGCATGAGCCGGCGTGTCAGATTGGTCTGCACTAGCATTCCGATACGATCGCATTCTTCAATCACTTCACCGGTGTGTTCATCGATGATTTGCAGCAAGGTTTGCTGTTCGAATACCCGATGCTCGCCCAATGCACAGTCGCGAGTGCTGGCCCCTATGAGCCCGGCGTCTACGCTGGCGTAACCGATAGAGGCAATACGGGCGTTGGGGAATACTTCGCCGAGGATTGCCAACTGCGGGGCAAACAGGCTTTCGCCGCCATACAGCAGTGTCTCGACCCCGCAGAGCACACGCTGATGCTGCGTCAGGTAGGCCGCGAATCGAAGCAACTGTGCGGGCACCCCGGCCAGAACATTGATTCGATGTCGTGCGATCGCATCCGCCAGTACGTCCGGTTCGATGTCGCCGGTAAACGGAAACTCACAGATGGATCGTCCGACATGGGCCAGGGAATCGTGGACAAACAGAAAACTGGCGTAGAGATCCCCTGAAAAGAACAGATTGGCGACGCGATCGCCATTGTTCAATTGAGAAGAGAGACTGTTTCCGAAGGTACTGACCAGTGTTTGCCATTCCTCGTAGGAGTAAACCGCAAGTTTCCCCTGGCTGGTCGAACCTCCGGTTTTAAACACCAACGCGTCATCAACGTTTCCCGTCAAGACCGACCAATGATTCAAATCATTGCTGCCGGTCCAATAGTTGGTCACATTGGTTAACGGTAAATCTTTTAACGTAATACCTGTGGTGGGTAAATGTTTCAGATGCGCGCTGTAGTAGTTTGAGTGTTGTCGTACAAAAGACACGAGTTGTTCGAGCGAATGAATTGATTTCACTGGATTCTCTTTTCTAATCAGGCGTTTTGGTTTGAAAAACACGGTCGTTGAAACGTTCTGTTTTTATATTCTTCGATCGACAATCAGTGGGACTTTTCCGCTGTGCTTGTTTCGTATGAATTCATGTTCAGCACATGCGATTACTTCAACAACTAACAGGGCAGCGGCTATGGCATTTGCCAATGCTTCATGGCTCAGCAATTTTTCTCGTACCCAAGTGATATCGGCATCCGTTCGAACTTGCATTCGTTCGACGCCACTGGCGGTGTAATCCAGAACAACTTGAATGGGGACTCCTACGCTGTGTTCCAGCGCCGAAGGCGAGATGAACTCCGTACCAATCCGCACCAGCTTGCCGTGCCGCTGCAGTAGTTCGAATCGCGGCGTTTCCAGTCCGCAAGGGCAGGCTCCGGGGAGCCAGCGGCCGGTGTCGCCGATGTCATATCGGTGAACGCGCTGACCTTGCCGGGCGCGGGAGGTAAATAGCAGACGGCCGATCTCATTGGCTTGCACCGGCACATCCTGCTCGAACTGAACGATCTCCAGATACTGGGTTTCGCACATCAAGTGAAACACGCCGTCTGCGGTAGCCCGGCAGGCATGACCCAGTGGGCCTGCATCGACGGATCCATAGAGCGCAGAACGAATCGTCGACACTCCACAACTTTCCATCAGGCGTCGACTGGCCTCGCCCGGATGCTCGCCGCCAAGGAGCACTTTGCCAATACCGGCATAGTCGCGAAGTCGGGCCTGCTCCTTGAAAAACAGGCGATGCAGCGTACTGGGCATGCCAATCAGCACGGTGACTCGTTGCTCCACGATCAGTCGGGCGATTTCGCTGAAGTCGTCGTCCTGGGGAGCCCCCATAGGCAAATGTGCAACGCCCATCTGTTCAAGAATGCTCGAAAAGCTGAAAAAACCACCGTACAGGTTCCCGCCATAGAACAGGTTCATCACCCGGTCCTGTGACGGATCGAGCCCGACAGCGAACATGCCATCAGCCGCGGCGCGCATTTGTCGTTGGAAGTCTCGGTAGCTGAAACCTGCCAGGGCCGGAGTGCCGCTGCTACCGCCGGAGCGAAAATACAGCTGTGCCGTGGGGCTGATCGGCTGGGTCGTGAAGGTGTCTTTGTCCATGATCGGGCCACGGGCTGTGTCAGGGGCAGGCGGCACCGGGTCGAGCGTTGAGCGGCCAATCGAGACATCAGCGGCCAGGCTCACGGAGAGGCGGCGACTCAGACGCGACAGCGCATAAACACCATCGTGAGGCTCGCCAGCGTAGCCATCATGAATCGTCTCGCAAGGAGCAATGCGAGTGACGCCGGCGTTGACCAGTGTACGAACAAGCTCGGGTGTCCCTGCCGGGGAGGCTATCAACGCGCAGCTTTGCAGGACGTTTCGCCAGGGCAACAATGATTCGGCAAGCAAGTGCTGTGGGACTGGCTTGAGTAGCACTGTACGAAACAGCGGCGACGGCGCGAGCGTCTGATGATGCTCCCAGATGACACGCCACCCGGAGCCGGTCCACACCTGGCCGGTCTGATGGGTAAAGCACTGATCAAGCTGCGCCATGGCAGTGCGTGTGGTGATTTCCGAAGCTTCCTGATCTGTCGGCATTAGCGCCGGCCACTGTTGGGCGCGACGTTTGAAGGCTTCGGCCAGACGCTCTCCGAGGTGGTGCAGGACCGCCGGATCGTTGCTGTCCACCAACACCCATTGAGGGCTGGAGCACGCTTGTTGATCCAGTCGACAGACTTCATCTGCCAAGGCATCGAGCGCGGTGGGCTCTGCCGCTTCAGGTGACAGATAAGCGAAGCTGATCTTGTGCCCCCAATCGATCCAGCGGCATCCCGCAGGAATCTGCTGACGAATCGCCTTGAGCGCTGCGACACCACCCCAGGCCGATACTCCGTCTGCCGTGGCGCAAAGTTGAGCTATCCGTGAGGTGTCAACCGGCAGAACTGCTACGAATTCGGCCAGCCTGCCGCTGCTGTCGCATTGCACAAGGGCGGCCAGCAACTGTGCGGTCAACCCCTGATCGCTGGCACTGGGGCGCAACCAGTTGATATTGCCGGCCAGCAGGCTTTCGAGTATTGCGCAGAACGCCAGTAACGGCGCATTGCCTGGGGTGATATGCACCACCAAGCCTAATGGATGCCAGCTTTCGAAACATGGCTGTCGATAGTCGATACGTCGCAGCGAACGCGGTTGCAGGCCCAGCTCTCGCTCAAGTTTTGTGCTCAGATTGCTGCGCTGGCAGAAATCGATCAGCCCCTGATACTGCTCTTCGTCAAGGGACAGATCCTGGCTACGAGATTGCAACTTCGTGGCAAAGCGCACAGCAGACTCGATAACGGTCTCACTATCGATCGGGGAAGAAAGCAGCCGGGGCAATGGTTTCTTAAGGAGTTCGAGGGCACTTTCCGGGGTGAGGTCATCACGCAACTGGCCATTGATCAGGTACATATCAAGCGCCTCCGATCAGTTCGGAAGCGGCCATGGCACAACTGCGACTGGCGGAGGTGCCGGCACGGCCATGGAGCTCGAACCAATCGGTTGGCAGACCGCATCCGCAGCTGGCGCCAGGATGTAATGTTGCCAGATCGCCCATGACCACGGCATGGGCAGGGCTCGACGAAATGTACGGCGAGACGAATTCGAGCAAGCCGCGCTTGCCGTATGGCTGGACAGTGAAATCGGATGGGTTACGCACGAAAACCTTCGAATAGATCGGTACATGAAAATGATGGTGGGCACACTGGATATAAGGCACTGCATGCTCTACGGCGCCATAGCCGTCCCGACAGCGGGGCAGTTCGATACCCAATTGCCGATTGATCCGGGCATACAACTGATGCAGGGGAATCTCCTGTGCCGCCTGGGTTTTCCAGCCTCCCCCCAGAAACACCAATGATTGGGCAGGCAATTGCAAATCAGCCACGCAGGTGTCTTCCATGCATTGAAGGGCATGGGAAAGGAACGCCGGAAAACCGAGAATGCGAACGGGCAATCCTTCCTCGGCAAATTCTTGCAAGGCTCGAATCACACCAAAAAGATCGAACTCATGACCTTTGCCGGAGAGGCGCAAGCCGTAAGCGACACGGTTGACGGGGGCGTAGCTACAAAGAAACTGATCGGTATAGGCAGTGCCCAGGGTGATGGCTGCCTCAGGCTCATAGCTCAGGAGCAGATAGTTGCAGGGGCTGTCCGGTGTATCCCAGCCGTAATGCCGGAAAATGTGGTTCACCATGCCTTGTGCCGCGGCCATGCTGCGATGGTCGTAGCGCATGCGACTCTTTTGGCCGCTGGTGCCGGATGATGTCAGCTCCAGCGCGCCTTCGCCTGTGGGACCGAACACCAAATGACGTTTGAAGTAATTGGCGAAAATCGGCGGCAACCTTGACCAGTCATCCAGCGTCTCCAGGGCGTTGGCGTCAAGATCATTAGCATTCAACCAGCGTTCGTATCCGGGTGTGTGATGACAATGAAACAGGCTGATTTCGCTCATGGCCCGGTCGAACAGACCGTCCGGCACGGAATCCAGGCAATAGGGTTGCGTTAACGCACAAAGCGCATCGGTATGGGGTAGATGGATCATCAAAAGACCTACTGGTTGGTGTCAGATCGCAAGCGGGATGTGAGAACGACGCAGAAACAGACTCAAGGGCGCCAGGCACAATAGCCCCATGAGACAGGCCATCAGAGCGAAGGCCTCAAGGCTGTCACCGGCACCCAGGGCCGCGATAATCGAGCCACCACCACCCATGACAGCGATGGAGATCATGCCGATCGCGGCTGAGACCAGCCCTTTACTGTCATCGCTGGAAAACAGCGCGAGCCGGTACAGCGCGGCGTTGCTCATGCCAAGACCGATGGCGTAAAGCGACAGGCAACTGACCAACAGGAGCGTCGAGGCACCGGTGAAAGTAATGGCGGCCAATGCGATGAGCCCACCGCAAAACGGCCAGAGCCCGTATCGAATCAGTTGGGGCAGTTCAGTGTTGGCAATCAATCGGTTGAGTATCAGATTGCCGAGAATGACAGCCGCAAATACCGGGATCTGCCACAGGCCGTACTGCAGGGTGGAAAGTCCCTGGTTCTGGATCAGCAAGAGAGGTGCCAGCCCGATCCAGGCAATCAACGGCAGGCTCATCAGTCCCAAGGCGACGGTGGCGCGCAGGAATTGCGTGTTGGTGAGCAAAGCGGCGTAGCGGCGCACCGTGCCGCCCCATTCAAAGGGTACGGCAGCCAGTCGCTGACCGTCCTGACGCAAGGTGCCCACCGTTTCCGGCATGTACCAATAAAGCCCCAACCAGACCATCGCGCCGCCAACCCCTAACAGTAAAAACAGCTCCCGCCAGGAGAGCCATTCCAGCATCAGGCTGCCGAGCAAGGGGCCCAGCAGCGGGGAGAGCAGCGCCACGTTGCCCAGCAATGCCATGATCTTTACAGCGTCGGCTTCACAGAAGACTTCTTGCAGGGCTGGATAACTGACCGCGATGACAAATCCCAATCCCATGCCCTGAATCAGGCGCAAACCATTGAAGACAAAGATGCTCTGCACGTAAAACGCCGCAGCACAGGCTAGAGCGAATACCGCACAACCGATGAGCAGCATTCTGCGACGACCGAAATGATCGGACAGTGGACCGATAAACCACTGCAAAAGAATGCCCCCTGCCAAATAAAGATTGAAGGCATAGGGAACATGACTCGCACTGGCATTCAATTGATGGGTTACGGTCAACATGGCCGGCATGATCATATCGCTGGCCATATAAGTCAGAAGTTCAAAAAGAGTGATTGCAAGGCAAAAGCCAAGAAGTCTAGACGAACTTATATCTATTAAGGGTTTGTGCATGATGTTCCTGTTTATGCCGGAAGTCTGATAAGACGGCAGAACAAGAATAACCATGGCCCATGAGGATTTTCATGTGCTTATTTGAGGCCAAAAGCTTCAGTATTTTTCGTTGTGTGTCTGACTGGGGTTTTCAGGGGAAAGAGACTGGGGGGTCGTAATAAATCCCCTGCACGAAAAAAGCCCGCTATAAAGCAGACATTTATACGGAGGTTTGATAGATAAGTTTTTGGTGTCGGCGAATAAGTCGGTTATATAACCGGCCAGCCAATGTTATCGAGGCTGATCATAACTCGGCGCGCCATGGTCATAATGACGATCGCCATGCCAGCCGCCGTGGGGGGAAACGATGCAGCCACTCAGGGTCAGGAGAGCAAGCAAGGGAATCGGCTGTGTGATTCGACGAAACATTTCAAAATCCTCATGGATATCGCCGCAATGAAGTCAAATTTCGTCATCGGCTGTAACATACGACCTCGCTTGCAGCCCCTCATTCCCGCAGATCGGTAGTGGCTTGGCATGCAATCGAATACAAGTCGGATACATTTTTTGGTTCAGGAACCCGCAATGACCCAGTCGCAACGTTTGAAATACTCGATTCTGATCTCCCTGGTGGTACTGGGGATCATGTTCGGCCTTTCCTGGCTGCAAAATGCAGGGATCATCACAGAGCAGCTGTTCCAGTACATCGCCATTGGCGTGGCGGTGCTCGTGGTGGTGATCAATGGCGTGATGCGTCGCAAGGTCAAGCCTTGAGCGACGCCCCATGGCCGGACTACTCGCTGAACAGGACGGCGGCAGCCTGTGGATGCAGGCTGTAGCTTTTGTCCGGATTGAGGGTGATCACGCCTTCACCGCATAAGCGTTTCAACACTTCACGGACACTGAGAAAGGACAGGGGAATGTCCAGGTCCAGCAAGTGACTGTGCACGCCACGCACACCCAGGCTGCGGTCGCTTTGGGCGGCCGTCAGCAAGGCGTCGATCACTTTCAGGCGAATCAGACTGGTTCGCAGGCCAAAGCTCTTGAGCAGAAACCTGATCCGTTCGTTGCCGTGGCGTTCGGCTGGTTGATTGAAAACGCCCAGGGTGCTGGCCTTTGGCGCATGGCTACCGTCCGTTGGCAGTTGCGGGTTGTACATGCAAAAACTCCTTTTCAGAGCCTGATCAGGAAAAATGTGATGGGTGCTCTCAATCAATAAGACGAACGAGCCAGGCAAATAATGAAGACCCGTATGTAGAAAATTTGTCGCCAGCACGTCAGCGGCCCGTGAGCCGGGCGTGGGGTTACCCTCAAAGGCTTAAATTTTTGCTGTTTGCTTCGTTTTAAGGGGAGGCGCATTGCGTGTCATACGTCTTTTCGATCAGGAGCGAGCGTGATTATTTCCAGGCAGTTAACCAGGTTGAGCCTTGCGGGTGTGTTGCTGGGGCTGAGTCTTGCGGCAAACGCGCGCAGCCAGCCAGAGCAGGCGACAGCCGAGATTCGTCGAACCAGTTTCGGCGTGCCGCATGTTCGTGCCGACAACGAGCGCGGGCTCGGCTATGGCATTGGCTATGCCTACGCTCAAGACAATCTGTGCTTGCTGGCCAATGAGATTGTCACCGTCAATGGCGAGCGCTCACGGTATTTTGGGCCGGACCAGTTTACCGTCGAAGAGCGCGGGAACCTGGCCAGCGATCTGTTTTTCAACTGGTTGAATACGCCGCAGGCAGTCGGCGCTTTCTGGCAGGCGCAAACGCCTGAAGTTCGTGAGCTCATCGACGGTTATGTGGCCGGTTACAGCCGTTCGCTGACAGAGCGCCAGGCCCAGGGTTTGCCGCAGCAATGCCAGGGCGAATGGGTGCGCGCGATCACTGCGCAGGATCTGGTCAAGCTGACCCGACGTCTGCTGGTCGAAGGCGGCGTGGGTCAGTTTGCCGAAGCATTGGCCGGCGCTACCCCACCGAAAACCGTCGCGCAGGTGGTGGGCGATCCGGCGTCGTTCCAGCTGGCGGCTTCACGCATGCAACGTTTCGCTCTGGATCGCGGCAGTAACGCCGTGGCGGTCGGCAGCGAACGTTCGTTCAACGGACGCGGGATGCTGCTGGCCAATCCGCACTTTCCTTGGGGCGGTGGGATGCGTTTCTATCAGATGCACCTGACTATTCCCGGCAAACTGGACGTCATGGGCGCCGCGTTGCCCGGCCTGCCCATGATCAATATTGGTTTCAACCAGCACCTGGCATGGACCCACACCGTGGATTCGTCCAAGCATTTCACGCTGTATCGTCTGCAACTCGATCCCAAGGATCCGACCCGTTACCTGCTGGACGGCAAGTCCTTGCCGATGAAAAAGCAGACGCTGGCGGTGAACGTGAAGCAAGCCGATGGCCAGACCCGGCAGGTTTCCCATGTGGTCTACAGCTCGCAATTCGGCCCGATTGTGCAATGGCCCGGCAAGCTGGACTGGAACAACCAGTTCGCCTATAGCCTGCGCGATGCCAATCTGGAGAACGACCGGGTCTTGCAACAGTGGTATGCGATGAACCGTGCCGCCAGCCTCAAGGATTTGCAGGCATCGGTGCACAAGATTCAGGGGATTCCGTGGGTCAATACCCTGGCGGTGGACGATCAGGGGCAGACGCTTTACATGAACCTGTCGGTGGTGCCGAACGTCAATGCCGACAAGCTGGCCAAGTGCAGCGATCCTCGGGTCGGATTACAGATGATCCTGCTCGACGGTTCCAACAGCGCCTGTGCCTGGGACATCGACCCACACGCTGCGCAAAAAGGTATTTATGCGGCAGACAAGTTGCCGCAACTGTTGCGCAAAGACTTTGTACAACATTCCAACGATTCGGCCTGGATGGCCAACCCGGCACAACCGCTCACCGGCTTCTCGCCATTGATCAGTCAGGACAATCAACCGTTGGGGCTGCGTTCGCGTTTCGCACTGGAGCGTCTGGGCACCTTGAGCAAGGCCGGCCCTGTCGCTGCGGCAGATCTGCAACACATGGTGATGGACGATCAGGTGTATCAGGCGACCCAGGTGATGCCGGACCTGCTGCAATTCTGCGCCGCGGATCTTGGCGCCGATGCGCCGACGCTTACGCCGTTGTGTGCCAGCCTCAAGGCTTGGGATCGCCGGGTGAATCTGGACAGTGGATTGGGCTTTGTGCATTTTCAAAATGTCATGGAGCCGTTGCAGCAGATCCCTGGCATCTGGCGTGTCGCGTTCGATCCGAAGGATCCGCAACACACTCCACGTGGCCTGGCAATTGAACAGCCAGACGTCGCCAAAGCGATTCGGGCGGCGATGCTGGCCTCGGTCGAACAGGTAAAAACCCTTGGCCTGAAAGCCGATAGCCGCTGGGGTGATATCCAGGTGGTCAGCAGTGGCGGGCAGCAAACGCCAATTCACGGCGGACCGGGCACGCTGGGTGTGTATAACGCGATCCAAAGCGTGCCGAGAACCGACGGCAAGCGCGAAGTCGTCAGTGGTACCAGCTATTTGCAGGTGGTGACTTTCGATGACAAGGGGCCGCAGGCTCAAGGTTTGTTGGCATTCTCATTGTCCAGTGACCCGGCATCGAAGTACTCCCGGGACCAGACACTGGCCTTTTCGAAGAAGCAGTTGAGTGTGTTGCCGTTCACCGAGCAGCAGATCACGTCCGATCCGCAGTACCAGGCTCAGACGATCCGCGAGCAGGATGAGAAAGCAGGGAAGATCGCCGCGCAGTAATAGCGATAGCGTTCGAACGAAACATGAAGGCCGCACCCCGCAAGGGTGGCGGCCTTCAGCTTTTTGGGGCTTGTTGCGGGATCGAATTGAGGACCGGACTACCGTCCTTGTTGCGGGTCAGATAGACCGGCAGCACCTTGGGTAACGAAGCCACCAGGCTATTGAGCTCTTTGATGTTGTAGACACCACCGAGGCGAATCGAGCCGGTGCTGTGGTCCGCGATCATGACGGGCTTGTTCAAATAACGATTGATCAAGGGCAGGGCATCGGTCAGCGTCAGATCATCGAGCACCAGTTTGCCGCTGCGCCACGCCAGCGAGTGGTCATCGGCAGAGACCTGGCTGATTTGCGGCGTGAAGTCACCGTGTCGATAACGTGCCTGCATGGCAGGTTCAAGACGTGAACCTTCGCCGGGCAGGGCACCGTTGCTGGTCACCAGCACGGACCCTTCGATCAGGTTCACGCGTACCTGGTCTTCATACATCCAGACGTTGAATCGGGTACCGGTGACGCGAATTCTGCCATCGGCTGCCTTGACGATAAATGGATGCTGCAGGTCATGACTGACGCTGAAGAAGGCTTCGCCTTTTTTCAGCGTGACACGACGCTGATCCTTGTAATTGCTGAACGTCAGTTCAGTGCCCAGATTCAGCTCCACCTGACTGCCGTCGCTCAGCGTGACCTGACGAACATTATCGGTCGCCTCGAAATGCTGATAGGCATTGGGCAGCCAACCCAGGTTCCATCCGGTATAGGCCGCCAGCGGCAACGCCAAGGCGCAGACGGTGGCGGCAATGCCGAAAGTGCGCCAAGGCATTGTCGGTTTGCCGCGAACAGCCGGCGCGGGAGATTCGGGACGAGGCAAATCGCCCGCAACCTCCCAGATTTCCAGCATGGCTTCGTATTCGAAGGCATGCAGGGGATGGGCATCACGCCATTGCTCGAACGCCTGACGCTCTTCGGCTGTGCAGTCGATGGCATGCAAACGCATGCACCAGTGCGCAGCGGCATCGGTGATGGCGTCGTATTGTGCTTGGGAGAGAGAGTGGTCGGTCATTGACTCATCCTGATTTCCTGCATTCTAACCTTGAGGGGAAGTCTGCGAGAACAACCGTCATGGCATTTGCCCATCAAAGAACAACTTATTTTCACATGGACGCTCTGAAAGCCGGGGGGGCACCAGGCAGTATCCATAACTGGAGTGAAAAAAGGGTCAAGACCTCCAGGACTGATCCCGCCGTCCCGGGCTGTAGCAGCTGTCGAGCCCCAGCGAGGCTGCGTTCGGTTGCGTAGCAGTCGTGAAACCGGCTAATGCGGTTACTGCAATCTGATTTATGACTGCTACGCAGCCTCACTAGGGCTCGACAGCTGCTACGCCGGACGTCAGGCAGTGGGCGGGGCTGGCACCGGATCCAGTTGTCGACCCATTTCACAGATCAAGTGAGCGATCGAGTCGGCGTTGCGCAAAATGATGTCGGCTCGCAGGTCCACCTTCCCTGGATTCAGGAAGGCGTTGCGGGCCTCATTCATCGTTTTGCAGCTCGTCGTTTTGAGGATGTCCTTACCCACATGCTCCAACCCCTCAATCGAGTCCAGACTGATCCATGACTGCAATGTTTCGTTCCAACGGGCAAACAGTTCTTCCCTCGGGGTCTCCAGGGACAGTGCCTCTCGCTGGAAGTCCTGCTGAGTCTGTTTGGTTTCCGTGCCGAAACCGATGACGGTGGCGATCAGATCGGTGAACGGACGCCTTGCCTCAAGCGTTGCAATATCTACGGTGTTTGAAAAAATATGGGAGAACTCATGAATCAGGGTAGCGGCCCGGGAATGGTCGTCGACGTCGAAAGGTTCAGTCAAACAGGACTTGTACCAATCAAGTTGCGGGTCAAAAAACAGCTCCGTGAAATGCACATGCTTCTGTGCATCGTCATGCACAACAAAAGCGATCGTACTGGTCTCGTATTTGTTTGAACCGACCACAAAACGTTCGGAGTTCATCAAGTCCTCGTGTGGGTTCACCAGCGCTGTGCAAATGGGAACGATGACCTTTTTGATTTTGTCCAGCAGGCTGGCGTCGAGGTGGTCAGCATCAAAAAAGGTTTTAAGAAAGGTATCCAGCCGCGTCCCCGGATTCAGATGTCTGAGCTGCGCCAGATTATGCAGACTGTTAAACGCGTAATAGCGAGCCATGTCTATGGCCTGCACGATCATGCGTGCTTTTTCCGGGTGTTTTATCCGAATGTCTTCCATTCCCCGCGCTTCGATATTCAGAATGTCCCGAGCCGTGCGATCAACAACATATCGATTGTGCATTTTCGACAGGGCTTTGCCGTAATGGACCGTATGGATGTCCGGATCGATCACTAGCTGCTGGCCGGAAGCCGCCAGCAACGCGGGACCCTGCTGTCGGTCTTTGATCATTCGCCAGACCGGCCCGGTTTTGACCACGGGGTAAACCTTTCCCTTGACGGGGGCGTACGTACGATTGCTGATCGAATCCAGGTAAGTTCCATTGGTGCTGCTCTTCCTAAGATCCTTTAATGCAACGTTCGAGGCCTCGAAAGGCTGCAACACTGTGCGCATCAGGGCCGTCGGCTTCACTTTCAACCATGGCAAGGCGGCCACCGGTTTGGCAACAGGCGCGGTGGAGGTTGCTTGCGCAGGGGGCGCTGAAGCTTCCAGCGACAATTTGCCCAACGTCACCATTTGCGCGGTGCCGGCAATAAACGCCTGCAATGCCTGTTTCCAGTGATGATCCTGTAGCGCTTCGGCGGAGTTCTTGAAGTCCTTGTAGCTTTGCCACAGTAACTGCCCATAGGCGAGTTTGCCCGGCAACAGGCCCGAAATCAGTTTGATGCCGGCGCTGAAGAGGTTTTTGGCGGTTTCCCAGTCGGCCTGGCCGGTGATCTCTGACTGGCTGCCCAGCATTTTTGATAGAAGGCCGACATTATCGCTGAACAGTTGTGCAAGCAGGTTGCCGTTAATGGGGGTGGACGCGAGAGTGATTTCGCTTTGTTGTCCTACGGTGGACTTGAGCAGATTGCCGAACAAGGTTTGCTCACCCTCGGGAAGCCGACGAATGATCAGATTCTGCAGTGCTCCTGGCACATTGATCGCAGATATAACGCTGGCTTCGTTCTCGAATTCGGTGAACACGGAGCCTGTGTGGTAGGGCGCATACAGGATTTGCGGCCCTTGATGTCCGACACCGGGGCCGATCAGGTACAGACCCAGAGTTTTAACGGCCGTGGCACCTGCCGTCTTGATCAGTTCCAGCGGCCTGACGATGGCGTGGGCACCTGTTACAGCCGCGCGGGCAATGGCGTCCGGCATGTCGAGAACCTGCCAGATCAAATCGAAGGCGCTGGCACTGAGATGTTGCTGCAGTTTCAGTGCATGAGCGTGTTGCAACAGTTGCCACGGTAGTTGCTGAATAAAACGCTGCTTTCGTCTGTCGGCATCGGTGCCGGCTTGAGTCAATGCATCCGTCACCCGCGTTGCATAATCGCTGTGGATATTCAGTGACTGCACAAGCTGGCGCACGGCGTTCTGATCCAGGCGATCGGGAAGGGCCGTCGAGGTTGTCGAGGCAATCTTGAAGCCGATGCCTTGAGCTGCGTTGACAGGGTTCAGGGCAAACTCGGTCAGGCTACGCGCCGGCCCGGCCAGGGCCAGGTTGGGCGTGATTTTGATGTGGTCGGGGTCCAGTCGCGTTCCTGTGAATCGGCTGCCGAGCAGTGACACCAATCGGTCATGCACATAGGACTTCAGGGGCTGGACCCCGTGCAGGTAGTCTTTATCGTCGGTGACGCTGTTGTGGTATTGCTCCAGCAGTTCAATGTGTAACTGCTGTTCTTCGACAGGGGCCATGCCAAGCCATGCAGGCAGGGACTGTTGTCGGGTGATGGCCTGCGAGATCAACCTGGCTCTTTGCAAGTTGGTGTCGATGACCCGTTGCGTCATTTCGTTAAGCGCTTTGATCTTCTGTGCAGCGTCCAGCTTCAGGCTGCGCAGGTGTTCGCAACGGGCCAGGAAGTGGTCAATGGAGGATTGCGCAAGGCGCCGCAGGACGTTGCCCTCAATCAGTCGCAACGAGTTGAGCGTATAGCGCTGGTGGAATATGCGCTGGGCAGGGGGGAGGTTCTCCAGCAGTTCCAGGCGTTTGCTGGCGTCGAGCAGGCGCCGGTTCAATTCCGTCGTTGCGCTACTGACCGTCGCGAAGACTTCCAGTCCGGTCGCAGGCGTCCACAGAATTGCCCGGCCGGAGTGTTGAACATCGAGCCCGCCACGCTCGGTCAACAGCACGCAATTGGCCAAGGGCAGCGGATTCTTCTGCCCGGAGCACTCAAGGAGCAGTGAATAAGCGTCAGGCCTGAAACCATTGAGGGCAAGGCGCGTTTCTCGATCCGGTTGATCCGGGTTGAGCACCGTATTGACAATGGCCCGGTCGGCGTCCCGCAGCGTGGCGTTGAGCACTCGAAGGCTGGCTTCTCCCCGTACACCCACGGAAAGCGCGTGGGCCAGGCGCGGTTTCAGATTCTCCAGGTAAATGCGCTGCAGGGCTCCAGAGGCGATCGGCTGGGAGGCGAATTCCGCGCTGATCAGCGATTCGACATCGCTGAAGGTTTTTACGAACGCCGCGGCCCTATCCGCCAAGACCATGGAGGGCAGCTGGTTGCCAGATAACACCGGCCGGGTACTCCAGCGTCCTTGAACATCCAGCGTCAGTAATTGATCGCTGATCATGGCGCGGATATCCAGTGCCTTGTCGAATAAGGCATGGACGTCCACGGTGCCGTCGCTGTGACGGAAAACCTGCAGAACGTATTCCATGTTTTGCCGTTGCTTGGTGATGATCGCCTCAAACAGCGTTTTGAATATCGAGCCTGAAATCACCTCGCCGGAGACCTGAGGCTGATTGAAACCGATGAACCGGTTACGCTCCTCCAGGCTCAGCAGGCCGTAGAGCTCATCTTCGTGACCGACCGCGCTGAATTTGCTCAGCAAGGTATCTTTGAGGTCCTGATAGTCCTTCAGCACCTGGAGTCCTTGCGTGGGGGTGTAAAGAAAGGCCTTGGAATTGGCGTGACTGATCATCAGTGCGCCCGCCAGTTCGACATAGTTGGATGCGTGTTCCCAAAGACGCACCGTCTCGAGGCTGAGTGCCGAGGACGTACTCGCCGTCGGCTGAATCAACGAGTGCAAGGCTTGGCTTTGTTCAGGGCTGATGATCTCGGCCTCGCGCTTGATCAGGAACTCTGCGCGTGCCTTTTCACGGATGGCCCGGCTGAAAAAAACGCGGCGGGATGCCCCGTCAGCCGCCGCATCGTCCCAGTAGCGCTGCAGTTTCCCGGAAAGCAGGCTGATCAGTTTGCTGGAAGCGGTCTTTACCGCGGTTTCCCATTGGAGTTGGTCGGTGCTCGTCGGCTTTTTTTCCGGATGGGAAAATTCATGAGACTGCCCGATCGGCCATCGCTGATGGCGGTAGTACGACAGTACCGCGTCACTCAGGGACATGGAGTTGATCCAGCGCCGGGGCGGGGCACTTTCCTGGTTGTCGTCATGGGCCGGTGCAATGGAGTAGAAGTTGAGTCGGGTCTGGCTTTGATCAAGGCCCGGGAATGGCGACTGCAGCAACTCATCAAGCAGCGTAGTGAGCAGCGAGCTGAGCGTTGGCAGCTTGAACAACTCGTCCAGCATGGCCTGCTCGTTCATTCGCTGGTTATTGGCGATGACGGTGCGCTGGTCTTCGAATATGTCGCCCTCGATGGCCTGAAAGCTCACCTGAATGTTGGCCGCAGCCGCCAATGTTTTACGCGCAGACAACGACATGAAAGCCAGCAGGTCGTCGTCCTCGGTCGCGCTCTTCAGCTGACGTTCAAGCTGTTCGATCAAGGCTGCGCGGCTGTGGAACTTCTTTATGCCGGCGTACGGGGTATAGAGAATCTCACCGTTGTCATCCGGAGTGAGGCTCAACACGAAGCTGCCGGCCAAGGGGATGGAGGCCAAGCCTTGCGCATTGAGCAGGATTTTTTCGGCAGACATGGGCGGGGTCTGTTGATTGCGTAACGTTTGGCTGGCCAGTTCCAGATGACTGAACCATTCGAAATCCTTGCGCGTCAGCCCATGGGTTTTACCCAGATCATTCCAGTGTCCGGGCGAGTGCAGGGCTTGGGGGAAAAACAGCGGAGCGGGAGGTGTGGACATCGTCGAGTCTCGTTCAGGGCGCTGCTGAATGCGCCTGTGGGTTGAGGCTCAAGACTAAAAGTCGCGGGGGAGTCGAAGGTGGTAGATAGTTACCACATGGCCGCCCGATGTTTGTGCAAACATGCGCCAAAGCGTCTTTTCGGCTCAATCGGTTCTGATCAGATGCTCCGGTTCAAGCGAAAGGTTGACAGGCTGCTCGTCGCCCGTTGTTAATCGGTTGGTTTTCGTACGCTGTTGCCCCCTCCAATAATTATTCTGGAGCTTCAGATGTCTGCGCCACACGATCCTGTGTCTACTGCTATCTCGCAAAACCTGTCCTTCGAAGCGCTGACGGCGTTGCTCGAGCAAATCTTCCTGCGCCACGGCACCTCAGCCGATGTCGCCAAAACCCTGGCCCTCAACTGCGCCGGTGCCGAGCGCGACGGGGCTCACAGCCACGGTGTATTCCGCATTCCCGGTTATGTATCGACGTTACAAAGTGGTTGGGTCAATGGTCAGGCTGTACCGGTGGTCGAGGACGTGGCTTCGGGCTTTGTCCGGGTTGACGCCGCGAATGGTTTCGCCCAACCGGCCCTCGCGGCGGCGCGGCCATTGCTGGTCGAAAAAGCCCGCAGTGCCGGTATTGCGGTGCTGGCCATTCGTAATTCCCACCATTTCGCTGCCTTGTGGCCAGACGTCGAGCCGTTTGCCGATGAAGGGCTGGTGGCGCTGAGTGTGGTCAACAGCATGACCTGCGTGGTGCCGCACGGTGCCGATCGTCCGTTGTTCGGGACCAACCCGATTGCCTTCGCCGCCCCTCGGGCCAACGGTGCTCCGATCGTCTTCGACCTGGCGACCAGCGCCATCGCCCATGGCGATGTACAGATCGCTGCCCGCAAAGGCGAGCGCTTGCCGCCAGGCATGGGGGTGGACAGCCTCGGCCAGCCGACCCAGGATCCAAAAGCAATCCTTGAAGGCGGCGCCTTGCTGCCGTTTGGCGGACACAAGGGCTCGGCGCTGTCGATGATGGTGGAGCTGTTGGCGGCGGCGTTGACGGGGGGCAACTTTTCTTTCGAGTTCGACTGGTCGAACCATCCGGGGGCGAAAACACCCTGGACCGGTCAACTGCTGATTGTGATCGATCCGAGCAAATCGGCGGGGCAGAATTTTGCCGAGCGCAGCCAGGAACTGGTCCGGCAGATGCACGGTGTGGGGCTCAAGCGGTTACCGGGTGATCGACGTCACGGGCAGCGCGCCAAAGCCAGGATCGAAGGCATTGCGCTTGATCCTCAGACGCTGGCAGATCTGCGGGAACTGGCCGGGCTCTGAGAGGAGCAGTGTTTTTTTGTAGGAGCCAGGCTTGCCGGCGAAGGCAATCTCAAGTCCGCCTTCGCCGGCAAGCCTGGCTCCTACTGGTTCAGTGTTTCCCAATTAACGCCGGCCTAATAACAATCCGACCACCAAACCGAATCCGGCGGAGATGGCCACGGTTTGCCAGGGATGACCGCCGATGTAGATTTCACTGGCTTCGACCGCAGGCCTGGTCCGGTCACGCATACTGGAAACTGAACCCCGGGCCTGCTGGAGCTTCTGGGCGATTTGCCCTCGAAGGGTGTCCGCTTCTTCACCGACCAGTGAAGCACTGCTTTTCAGCAGTTTTTCCGACTCTTCGATCAGGGCCTGAAGTTCGCTGAAGACCTGATCCTTGATTTGATCATCGGCGACTTGATCGATGATTTTGCGGGCCATTGGAGTACTCCTTGCAGATAGACGGGCAGTGAACAATGGAGTCTGGCGCCCTGGCAAAAGTTGCAGTCTTTTTGCGTGGCGACTCCACCCTGAAGAAAAATCCACGACAGGACATTTCCTCCTACAGTGTAAGATGTCGCCTATTTTACGCAGCAGGTAATCTTCCATGAGCTTCAATCTGGCCGACAAACCCCTTGCCGAGCGCGCGGCGCTTGAAGATGAAAAATCCCGTCTGTTCGAACTCTGGCAAAACAACCTGGGTAAATCCAAGGGCGAAGCCGCACGGTTGTTCGGTGAGCGTGCCAAGCGCAAAGGCAAATGGGCCGAGTGGGTCCGCGCCGAACTCGACGGCATGTCGCCCCCGGAATTCGCCAACATGGTGCGCAGTGAAGTCAATCGCCTGATGGCGGCTAAATAAGCTTCCAGACACCATTCCCCTGTTGGGAAAAGGTCGCGATAATCGCCTCGCGCACTTTCAACACCACCGGATCGAGCTGCGTACTGGTTCGCCAGCCCAGCTCGATCGGATAGCGCGGTAGCGTCAAAGGGCAGGGCAGTAGCGCCAGTCCGCTAAGCGCGGCGATACTTCGAGCCGCATGGGCTGGAATAGTCGCAACCGCCTGACTGCCCTTGAGCAGATGCGGCAACGCGGCAAAGTGCGTGGTTGACGCGCATACCCGCCGACTCAGTCCCAACGCCGCCAAGCCTTCATCGGTAATCCCGATAAAACCGCCCGATGACACCAGAATGTGTTCGCGGGCGACGAACGCCTCAAGGCTGAGAGTCTCTTGTCCCTCGGCCAGACTGAGAGGGTCCACCAGGCACAGATAATCCCCTTCACCCAGCACCTGACGACTGAGCAAACGCTCGGCAAACCCGCCTGCCGTGATCGCCAGATCGATGCTGCGCTCCATCAAGGCCTGGGCGACGATCTGGCTGTGGGTCTGGCGAAAGATCAGCCGCAGTTTCGGCGCGCGGTCCGCGATCTCTTCAATCAATCGTCGCCCGTAGGCGATTTCGAAATCATCTGACAAACCCACCGTCACCGAACGTCCGTCGTAGTGATTCGCCGCCGGATCGACCATCGCCAGACTCTGGCGGCATTTGTTCAGCGCATCGCTGACTACCGGTTTCAACTGATTGGCCTTGAGTGTCGGCGCAAGACCTCGGCCGGTACGCACGAACAGCTGATCGCCATACACCTCGCGCAATCGGCGCAACGCCGCGCTGACCGCCGATTGCGTCACGCCCAGACGTAGTGCGGCACGGCTGGCGCTGGATTCCTCATGCAGGGCTTCGAAGACTTTGAGCAGATTGAGATCGACGGTGGCGATATTCATTTGGTTCATATCATTCAGCAGTGAGTCGGGCTTTGTTCATGATCCTGTGGCGCCGGACAATGAGCAACACCTCATTACTCGGAGTCATCGCGATGCCCAAGTCCATCGTTGCTGCGCTGCAAATCGGCGCCTTGCCCGGCGGCAAGGCTGAAACCCTCGATCAAATCCTCTCCTGGGAAACCGCCATTATCGAATCCGGTGCCGCGCTGGTGGTCATGCCGGAGGCGTTGCTCGGCGGGTACCCCAAAGGCGAAGGCTTCGGTACGCAGCTCGGCTATCGACTGCCGGAAGGTCGTGAAGCGTTTGCGCAGTATTTCGACAACGCCATAGACGTGCCCGGTGCCGAAACTGAAGCCTTGGCCGGATTGGCCTCACGCACCGGGGCCAATCTGGTGATCGGCGTGATCGAGCGCGCGGGTAGCACGTTATATTGCACCGCGTTGTATTTCGACCCGCAGGCCGGACTGGTCGCCAAGCATCGCAAACTGATGCCCACCGGTACCGAACGGCTGATCTGGGGCAAGGGCGATGGCTCGACCTTGCCGGTGATCGACAGCCAGGTCGGGCGAATCGGCGCCGTGGTGTGCTGGGAAAACATGATGCCGCTGCTGCGCACCGCGATGTACGCCAAAGGCGTGGAGGTCTGGTGTGCGCCGACCGTGGACGAGCGGGAAATGTGGCAGGTGAGCATGCGCCACATCGCCCATGAAGGACGCTGCTTTGTCGTCAGCGCCTGTCAGGTCCAGGCCTCGCCGCAAGTCTTGGGCGTGGACATCGCC
This sequence comes from Pseudomonas sp. NPDC086112, assembly GCF_044746425.1. Taxonomy (NCBI): domain Bacteria; kingdom Pseudomonadati; phylum Pseudomonadota; class Gammaproteobacteria; order Pseudomonadales; family Pseudomonadaceae; genus Pseudomonas; species Pseudomonas sp. NPDC086112. Next base: position 54,672 of record NZ_JBIVCD010000025.1, read on the forward strand.
AACTGGCCGGCGGAGCGCCCGTTGATTGCCGGCGGCAGCGTGATTGTCGGGCCCATGGGCGACATTCTCGCCGGGCCGCTGCGTGACGAAGCGGGTTTGCTGACTGCCGAAATCGACACCGAGGACCTGATCCGCGCCCGTTACGACTACGACGTGGTCGGGCACTACGCGCGCCCGGACGTATTTGAATTGACGGTGGATGAGCGGGCCAAACCGGGCGTGCGGTTCAACGTATAACTTAATGTGGGAGCGGCGGTGCGACGATTCGACTTGTTCGCGAAGAGGGCGTGTCAGTCGACATTAATATTGCCTGACACACCGCCTTCGCGAGCAAGCCCGCTCCCACAGTGGATCTTCAGCGCAGTTGAAGCCTCGGCATCGGCCAGTTCCAGCGGGCGCAAGATCAGTCGTTCGGTGTAGAGCGTTGGAGCGGCGTGCATCGTGGGTGACCTCCTTGTAGGGACGGGTGGTGCGCCATGCGCAGCGTCGATTGTCGTCTAGTCTCTAGGCGTTCACACCCCTGTCAACGGATGGACTGTCCATGAGTTTGTTACTCGGCCCGATTCTGCAATTTCGTGGCATCAACAGTAATGTCTATAACGTGTCTGCCCTAGTGGTTTTACCTTTGGGTGAATCATCACCCAGCGTAAAAGTCCCCGGCGGTGTCACTGCCGGCAAACCGTTGGCCATCGCCGATATCCCGTTGCTCAGTCCTCAGTACCGCGTCTGGCGCATCGATTTCAAAGCGCTGCAAGACCAGGCTGTTGCCAGCACTTACACGATCAAGATAGAGGGTGCGCAGGCCAACTTCGTCGTTCCGGCCGAGGGCCAGTCGCCGCGCATAGCCTATGTGTCGTGCAACGGCTTTTCGAACCCCAAGGACATGGAGAAGGTGGACAGGAACCATGAGCGCTGGGAGCACATGTGGGGGGCTCATCAAAGCAAGCCCTATCACCTGTTGTTGATGGGGGGCGATCAGGTTTACAGCGATGACATGCGCAGCAATCTGTCGTCGATGAAAACATGGTTTGCCAAACCCTTCGCCGAGCGCAAAAAGGCGGTCTACAGCAAAGTGATCGAAGCCGATCTGGACAAGTTCTTCGCCAGACTCTACCTGGAGCGCTGGAAACAGCCTGAGGTCGCGAAGCTGCTCAGCGCCGTTCCGACGGTAATGATGTGGGACGACCATGACATCATCGATGGCTGGGGTTCCTACGATGAGATTCTGCATTCAAGCCCGGTGTTCCAGGGGCTGTTTGCCACGGCCAAACGCTATTTCAGGATTTTCCAACAGCAACTGATCCAGACTCATCCGCACCTCAAACCGTCCGCTGATACCCACCCTTGTGCGATTCCCGATACCGCTGACGGCTTTCACCTGGGGTTTACCGGCCTGGGCGAATTGGCATTGCTGGTTCCCGACTTGCGCAGCGAACGTGCGCCGGATTTGACGACTGCGCCGGCTCGGCAAACCCGGATCATTTCGCCCGTCAGTTGGGATGCGATTTATGCCTGGCTGGGCAAGGCCAAGGGGCATAAGCACTTGCTGCTGATGTCGAGTATTCCCGTGGGTTACCTTGATTTGCAGGCGGCGGAAAAGGCACTGGACCTGATCTCGGGGCAACAGGAGCTTGAGGACGATTTGCGCGATCATTGGCGAAGCCTGCCCCACCGGGACGAACGCAAGCGGCTGATCATGCGTCTGCTGGATTTCGCCCATGCCGAGTCATGCAAGGTCACGCTGGTGTCCGGTGATGTTCATGTGGCAGGGGCCTGCGTGATCGAATCGACGTTGTCCCGGCATCGCAATGATGGTTCGGGATTGATCTACCAATTGATTTCGACCGGGGTCGTGCATCCTGCACCGCCGGTGCTGGCAGTGCAGTTTCTGGAGTCCATTGGCAAGCACCAGGAACAGATCGATTACGGCATCACCGGAACCATGTTGCCCATTGGTGCACGGGGACGTTACCTGATCGCCGCTCGAAACTGGCTGGCGATAGAGCCGGATGAAGACAGCACCGGCAAAAGTCGGCTGTGGGCCAACTGGCACGTAGAAGGCCTCAAACATTGTGTGACCCAGGTGATCGATCCGGTTAAGCCGCGAGCCGAACCGTGAGCGTTACCACGTGCCGGTGGTCGGCTCCGGCAGGCGGAGTTTGCCGCGATCAAGGAAACGCATTGTGCCGAACACGCCACCAGCCAGTTTGCCCCGAAGCACGTAAGGCAGATTGTTCAGTGTCTGCGTCTGCCCCAACCCGAGGGTCTGACGCAGCACCGAGAAGGCCGAAACGCTCACCGGCACCACGATCACCGCTTCGGAAAACCGCGGAATCGAGCCCGACTGGTCGCTGACACCAGAGGCGAGGGATTGACCGTTCACCTCCAGATCCAGGGCCACGCCGTTGTAGTCGATCGCCGTTTCATTGGGGTTCTGCACGCGCAGTTTTACCGCGAAACGCACTTCCAGTTCCTGGCTTGGCAGTGGCTCGATACCGACCACATTGATGTTCAGCGGGTCGTGTTGGGGGAACAGGGCGCAGGCGCTCAGGGAGAGCAACAGGAGGGACAGAGACAGGGCAAACAATCTGCGCATGGACAGGTTCTCGTAAAGAAAAAGGCCGAGCCGCTCGTGGCTCGGCTCTTGAGTATTACGCACGGTCTACCTGTGCGACAGCCGCAGGTGAAACGGGTTCACTCTCCACGCCGGTGAACCAGGCAAGGTCAAAAGATCGCAGCCTTTCGGCAGCTCCGCAATGAAAATACTGTAGGAGCGAGGCTTGCCCGCGAAGAATACGCCGCGGTTTTTCAGGTATTACGCGTCATCGTTCTTCGCGGGCAAGCCTCGCTCCTACG
>NZ_JBIVCD010000025.1:57534-91453 GCF_044746425.1 Pseudomonas sp. NPDC086112
GGGGGGGTGCCGCGATCTAGTCGGGCCGGTTTTTACCGTGTCCCCGGTGACTCTCCCCCCCGCCCCCCCCCCCCGCTCCTACGGGGCAAGCCAATTGCTCTTCAAGCAAACGCCGCAAGCAAATCCTCTTCAAAGGCTTTTTGCGCATCCCCCGGCACCTGCGCGCGATGGCGGGCCAGATGGAACGCCACCTCAAAACTCATGTCGCCCTGGCGCACGGCGCGCAGCAACCCTTTGTCTTCCCAACTGCGGGCGAAGTGATCGGGCAGGTAGCCAACGTGCTTGCCGGAAAGAATAAAGGCGAGGGTGCCTTCGACCTGCTCGGAACGGGCCGAACACATTTTTCCCTGAAACGGCTCGTCGCTGCGCAGGAAGCGGTAAGGGTGATCGACCCGGTCGCAGGCCTGAAGCGCCTGATCGTCAGGCGCCTCATCGGTGAACAACGGATGCCCCGGGGCGCAATACAGGTGCTGGGTTTCAGTGAACAGTTCGCGGTAGTCAAAAGCGCTTTGCGCCAGCGAGAAATAGCCGATCGCCAGGTCCAGCCGTTGTTGCAGCAACAGCCGCTCCATTTCGCCGGGCATGGCGCTGATCAACTCGATACGCACCGACTCGTCCCGTTCGCGAAAGCGCCGGATCGCCTCGGCAACCCGTTGCAGCACCGATTGATCAAGTGCTTCGGACAAGCCCAGGCGCACTTCGCCGATCAAGCGTCCCGCCACGCCGTTGGATTGATGACGGAACGCTTCAATCGATTCGAACAAGGCACGAATGGCAAGGAGCAGCTGTTCGCCCTTGGGGGTGATTTTGAACCCGCCCTTGCCGCGACTGCACAGGCGATAGCCGAGTCGGGTTTCGAGCCTGGCCATCTGCTGACTGATGCTTGACTGGCTCAGCCCCAACTCACCCTGAGCCGCGCTGAAACCACCGCATTCCACCACGCTGACAAACAGGCGCAGCAGGTGCAGGTCGAGGTCATGAAGTTGACCGAGCATCAAACATTACTCCGCAATAAAGTCAGGATAATTAACTTGGTATTTTTCCAATGTAACTGACGACGCATCCTGCAGTCACTTCCTCCGGTCAGGTGTTCGTCATGGCTCCGCTCTTCAAGCTGTGTTTACCCGCACTGTTCCTCGCCATGGCCGTGCCGGCCCAGGCCGAGGAAAAAGTCCTCAATCTCTACAGTTGGGCCGATTACGTCGCGCCCGACGCCTTGCGGCGGTTCGAAAAGGAAACCGGCATCCACGTGCGCTACGACACGTTCGATACACCGGAAGTGCTGGAAACCAAGCTGCTCACCGGCGGCAGTGGCTACGACGTGGTGGTGCCGTCGTCCAGCGTTCTGGCTCGTGGGCTGGCGGCGGGTGCGCTGCAGGAAATTCCTCACGATGGCCTCAAGGGGTACGCCAACCTTGACCCGGACATGCTGGAAAAACTGGCGGCGGTCGACCCCGGCAATCGGTATGGCGTGCCTTACACCTGGGGCACGCTCGGGTTGGGGATGAATGTCGAAGCGCTGCAGCAGCGCTTGCCTAACGTACCGCTCAACAGCCTGGACCTGTTGTTCAAACCCGAATACGCCAGCAAGTTGAAAGATTGCGGCATCGCGATTCTCGACTCGCCCCAAGAGGTGATCGGCCTGGCGCTGCACTATCTGGGTAAAGATCCCTACAGCACCGACAAGGCTGATCTGACAGCCGCCGATGCACTATTGCGTCAGTTACAGCCATCGGTGCTGTACGTCGCCACCGGGCGGCAGATCAACGATTTGGCCAATGGTAGCGTCTGCCTGGCATTGACCTACAACGGTGATGCGAGCATGGCCGCCGATCAGGCGCGCAAGGCCAACAAGCCGTTCGAAGTGGCCTACCGCATTCCGCGGGAGGGCACGCTGGTGTGGCAGGACAACCTGGCGATTCCCAAGGACGCGCCGCACCCCGAAGCCGCCCGGGCCTTCATCGAGTTCATGTTGCGTCCCGAATCTGTCGCCGCGCTGACCAATACGCTGTTCTTCGCCACGGCCAATCGGGCGGCGATGCCATTGGTGGATGAGGCGGTGCGCAGTGATCACGACATCTACCCGCAGAGCGAGGTGCGTGAGCGGCTGTACGCCGACCGCAGCATGAGCCTCAAGGACATGCGTCAGCGCACCCGCTTGTGGACCACTTTCCGTAGCCGCCAATAAGCCAATAACAAGGAATAGACCATGGACGTCCCTGCACAGAACGATCAGGCCATGACCCGCGACAGTCTTTACGGGACTGCCGCCGAAAGCACCTACGCCGGCATCACCAGTTTCATGCGCCGCCGCTACAGCCGCGACTTGCGTGGCGTCGACGTGGTGGTCAGCGGCGTGCCGTTCGACACTGCCACCAGCAACCGCCCCGGCGCGCGTTTCGGACCGCGCGGCATTCGGGCGGCGTCCACCGGGATCGCCTGGGCACGCCATTGGCCGTGGACGTTTGACCCGTTCGATCACTTGGCGGTGATCGACTACGGCGATTGCGCCTTCGACTACGGCACGCCGCAGTCGGTGCCGGATAGCATCGAAGCCCACGCCGAGCACATCCTGAGCGGTGGTTGCGCGATGCTGACGTTTGGCGGCGATCACTTCATCAGTTATCCGCTGCTCAAGGCCCATGCCCGTCAGCATGGCCCGTTGTCATTGATTCACTTCGACGCCCACAGCGACACCTGGCCGGATGAGGAGGGCAAGCGCGTCGATCACGGCACGATGTTCTGGCATGCGGCCAAAGAAGGGTGGGTGGATCCGTCGCGCTCGGTGCAGATCGGATTGCGTACCACCAATGACGATCATCAGGGCTTTCAGGTACTGGATGCGCGGCAGGTGCATCGGCAAGGGTGCGAAGCGATCGTCGAGGCGATTCGTGCCCGGGTCGGTGATCATCCGGTGTACCTGACCTTCGACATCGACTGCCTCGACCCGGCCTTTGCGCCGGGCACCGGAACGCCGGTGTGCGGCGGTTTGAGCACGGTGCAGGCGCTGGAGATTCTCGGCGGTTTGCGCGGGATCAACCTGGTGGGGATGGACGTGGTGGAAGTGGCGCCGGCCTACGACAGCGCGGACATTACCTCACTGGCTGCGGCGACATTAGCCATGGAGATGCTGTGTTTGTATGCGGCCAGGCATAAGGTCGATCGGTAGTTTTTGTGGTGTCTGGTATGGCGCCTTCGCGGGCAAGCCTCGCTCCTACAGGTTTTGTGTCGTGCCCAAATCACGCGGCAATCGCTGTACCTGTAGGAGCGAGGCTTGCCCGCGAAGCTTTTCAGACCGACCAATCGCTCCTGCCAGTTTCTGACAACAGCCTCTGCTAAGCTCCGACGACTTTTCAGGAAAGAGCCTGCCGACCGTGTCGCGAACCAGCCGTTTACTGACTTTGTTACAAGTGCTGCGGGGCAAAAGTCGTCCGGTGACGGCGGCGACATTGGCCAGCGAACTGGAGATTTCCGAGCGCACGCTGTACCGCGATATCGCGGAACTGACCGCGCTCGGCGCACCGATTTTTGGCGAGGCGGGGATCGGCTACGTATTGCGCAGCGGTCTGTTTCTGCCGCCCTTGATGCTCAATGCCGATGAGACCGAAGCCATCGTGCTTGGCTTGCGTTACGTGGATCAGCGTGGCGATGAGGTGTTGGGCAAAGCCGCGGCCGATGCCCTGGCAAAAATCGCCGCGGTACTCGACCCCTCCGCCCAGGAGGCCTTGCGCAATCCGACGGTGCTGCCGGGTCCGCCGGGTTATGGCTATCCGCAAAATGCCGTGCCTTTGAACGTGTTTCGCCAAGCCATCCGCGATCAGGCCAAGCTGCACATCGACTACGCGGACGCCAATCAGGTGCCGAGTCAGCGGCTGATCTGGCCACTGGCTCTGGGTTTTCTCAACGAGGTGCGGATCATCGTCGCCTGGTGTGAGTTGCGCAGTGCCTATCGCACCTTTCGCACCGACCGGATCTCAGCCGCCAGCGAGCAGGGTGAGCGCTATCCAGGGCGGCGCAGCGACCTGTTGCGCACCTGGCGCAAGCAGATGCAACTCGACGAAGCAGGGCGTTTCACTCCTGACAAGAATTGACACAGGCTTGTTTTAGCATGGCTCCAGAATCAACTCACAAGGAGCCGTAAACATGTCCAATCCAGCCTCTTCACTGGCCCCCGCCATCGCCGCCTACATTGCCGCTGCCAATGCTCGCGACACGTCGAAGGTTGCCAGTTTTTTCGCTGAGGATGCCAACGTGTTCGATGAGGGGCAGCATCAGGTCGGCACACAAGCCATCGCCCAATGGATGCAAGACACCGCACAACGTTATCAGCCCCGGGTCGAGGTGCTCGACGTTCAACTGCGCACCGGCAAAGTGCTGGTGCACAATCTGATCTCCGGAACGTTCCCTGGCAGCCCGCTGGAACTGCGCTACATGTTCCGCCTCAATGAGCAGGGCAAGATTGCCCGACTGGACATCTCGCTGTAACCCGGCGCGAAACCTGTGGGAGCGGGCTTGCTCGCGAAAGCGGTGTTCATTCAGCATTGATGTGGCTGACCCGACGCCTTCGCGAGCAAGCCCGCTCCCACATGGATTGCGTTTTACCTATACTGCCGCGCATGAATGTCGACTCTCCCTTAAGCGCCTGGCAACACGCCATCGAACAGAAGGGCTTCGTCCAGGACGAAGCTCAGGAACATGCCGTGTGGGCGTTGCAAAAATGCCATGAAGCCTTGCATGAAGACCGCGCGTCCATTACCGGTGTGTACCTCTGGGGGCCGGTCGGGCGGGGCAAGACCTGGTTGATGGATCAGTTCTACCAAAACCTGCGCGTCCCGGCCCGACGTCAGCACTTTCATCATTTCATGGGCTGGGTGCATCAGCGCTCCTTTCAATTGACCGGCACCGCCGACCCATTGAAAGCGCTGGCCCGCGAGCTGAGCCAGGAAGTGCGGGTGCTGTGTTTCGATGAACTGTTCGTCAACGACATCGGTGACGCGATCATTCTCGGGCGTTTGTTTCAGGTGATGTTCGAGCAGGGCGTGGTGGTGGTCTGCACCTCCAATCAACCGCCGGATCAGCTGTATGCAGATGGCTTCAATCGTGACCGGTTCGTGCCGGCTATTGCTGCAATCAAACAACACATGCAGGTGATAGCGGTGGATGGCGGGGAAGATCATCGCTTGCATCCTGGCGCCGGTCTGCAGCGTTACTGGGTGAACGTACCGGGTCAGCCCGGCGCGCTGAGCGAGGTGTTCAAAGCCTTGACCGTCGGCCAGTCGCTGTCCAGCGATCCGGTCAAGATCGGCTACCGTTCGGTCAATGTTATGCAGGCCAGTCAAACCGTGCTCTGGTGCCGTTACACCGAGCTCTGCGAGCAGCCCTTTGCCGCCATGGACTTCATGGCCCTGTGCGACACTTTCAGCGCTATTCTGTTGAGCGACGTGCCGAACCTCAGCGCGCAAAAACGCGAAGGGCGCATTGCCCGCGGCACTGAAGACGGCGTCGAAAGGGTGGCGGCGGGGGATCGCGAGTTGCCGCAGTTGTCGATGCATGACGATGGCGTGCGGCGGTTCATCGCCCTGGTGGACGAATGCTACGACCGCAAGGTGCCGCTGTACCTCGAGGCGCAGGTGCCGATGGAGGCGTTGTACACCGAGGGCTATCTGGAGTTTCCGTTTCGTCGCACCCTTAGTCGTCTGCAGGAAATGCAGCTCAAACGTTTCGCCGAGGTTTGATATCCGGGAGGAGCGAACATGAATCAGCCCTTGTCCCACCATTTGCTGACCATGGCCTATCAGAACGCTTGGGCCAATCACCGACTGGCCAAGGCCTGGCTTCAGCTAAGCCCGGCCGAACTGGCAGCGCCGCGAGTCAGTTTCTTTCCCAGCCTCAGCGCGACCCTCAATCACATTCTGACCTGTGACTGGTTCTATATGGATGCACTGGAGCGGGAGTTGCGCGGTGACGAACCGCATCCCGATTGCTACGTGTTTTTCAACGAAGACGAGCCGTTCGCCCACGGCGCCGATCTCAAGCGCGAGCAAGCCCTGGTGGACCGTCGACTGATCGCCTACTGCGAGCACCTGCGCGATGCAGACCTCGGGCGGCTCGTGACCATCGCGCGCGACACCCCGCAACATGACAGCCGTTTGCGCATGCTGTCCCATTTGTTCGAGCATCAGATTCATCATCGCGGGCAGGTTCACGCGATGCTCAGTGGCACCTCGGTCACGCCGCCGCAACTGGACGAGTTTTTCTGTGCCGGTGAGGCAAAACTGAGGGCTGAGGATTTTGCCGAGCTGGGATGGACCGAGGCATTGATCTGGGGCGTTTGAGAGGGAACGATCACAACAGGATCCGGTTGTTGGCACCCCGGCACTCGCGATAAGGTCGTCAGACCTTTCAGCGCGCAAGAAGCGAGCTGGGGCAACTTGTGTGATTGAGGGTGGAAATGGAATCCGCAGAAATTCTTGTGCTTCAGGCCAGCTACACCAACCCGGTGCATGCCGAGGCGATTTGTCTTGTATTGAACCACTACGCCGAAGACCCAATGGGCGGCGGTCACCCGTTACCCGCCGATAGATTGCGACAACTGCCGGGGGAACTGGCCAAACGTCCCCATGCCTTCAGCGTACTGGCGTTTGTCGGCGGCGAGCCGGCAGGGTTGGTCAACTGTTTTGAAGGTTTTTCGACCTTCGCCTGCCGGCCATTGGTGAACGTGCACGATGTGGCGGTGGTGTCGAAGTTTCGCGGGTTGGGGTTGAGCCAGAAGATGCTGCACAAAGTCGAAGACATCGCGCGCCAGCGCGGCTGCTGCAAAATCACTCTGGAAGTACTGGAAGGTAACGCGGTGGCTCAGGGGGCTTATGGCAAATTCGGTTTTGCGCCAGGCATGTTCGACCCGGCGCATGGCCGGATGCTGTTCTGGATCAAAGCGCTTTAATGCGCAGTCCTGATGAACCGCTTTTTGTAGGAGCCAGGCTTGCCGGCGAAGGCGTCCTTAAGTGCGCCTTCGCCGGCAAGCCTGGCTCCTACAAAAAAACTACTGCTGAACGACTTCCGGCGTGATAGGTGCGCCCTTGGGTTTCATCAGGCTGAAGTCGATCAGCGGCCTCTGCTTACGCGCATAAGGGTCGCCGATCATCAATGGCCGAGGCTTGAAACTGTCGCTGACCAGGCTTTTGCTGCGGTCCAGTTCATCGAAACTCAGGCCGGCCAGATCCGCCCAGGTGTGAATCAGTTGCGAGCTGCTGTACGGCCGGCTCAGATCGCCGGCAAAACTCCAGTCATGGGTTTCGCGCCATTTCGGCGAAGCCCACGCCATGAACGGAATGGTGTACATCGGCGCCGTCGGCTTGCTCTCGTTGCGGCCCAGGGTTTTATGGCCAACGGAGTCGAAGACGTCTTCGCCATGGTCAGAGAGGTACAGCAGGAAGCCGTTCGGATCAGACTTGGCGTAGTCCTTGATCAGGCTCGACACCACGAAGTCGTTGTACAGCACTGCGTTGTCATAGCTGTTGTACGTCGGCACCTGATCGTCACGCACACCGTCCGGAACGCCTTTGCGGTCAGTGAACTTGTTGAATGTCGGCGGGTAACGGTACTGGTAGCTCATGTGCGTGCCGAGCAAATGCACAACGATCAGCTTGCGTGGTGCCGCGTCAGCCAAAGCCTTGTTGAACGGTTCGATCACATCGCCATCGTACTGGGCGGCGTTCTGGTTGCGGTTGTTGTTCAGGTACACCTGCTCGTCGGCCTGTTCGGAGAAGGTCGTGAGCATGGTGTTGCGCTTGGTCATGGTCTGCTGGTTGGTGATCCAGAAAGTCTTGTAACCCGCCTGTTTCATCATGCTGACCACCGACGGTGTGGACAGGTAGAGGTCGGGGTTTTCTTCGTCGGCGAACGTCAATACCTGCTGCAACGCTTCGATGGTGTAGGGCCGCGGGGTAATGACGTTATCGAAAACCGCCAGTTGATCCTTGAGCTTGTCCAGCTCCGGCGTGGTTTGTCGAGGGTAGCCGTACAGGCTCATGCGCTGACGGTTGGTGGACTCGCCGATCACCAGCACCAGGGTCGCCGGCTGATTGGCCATCGAATCGGTGAGGTTCTTGAGCGGTGGAATTTTGCTGGCGCTGTGAAGCATGTCTTGCATACCGGCCAGGGTATCGAGGTAACGGTGATAGGCCACGGCCATCTGCCAAGGCACGGCGGGCTCGATGCGGGTTTCGAACTTCTCGAAGCCGCCCGCCAGGCTGCCGCTGCGTGCGGTGTGCTTGATTAGCGGGTAACCGACCACGGCTAGCAGAATTGCCGTCGCCGCGACCAATGCCTGGCCGCGTGGCAGGTATACCGGGCGCAAACGGGTCCACAGGAAATACGCGAACGCGGTGTGGGTGAGGAACGCCAGTACCATCCACCAGGCAAAATACTGGGTCATGTACTCGCCGGCTTCAGACACGTTCGATTCGAACATGATGAAGATGACGCTCTGGGAAAATTCCTGCTGATAGATGAAGAAATAACCGAGGCTGGCCATCGAACAGGCCCACAGCACCACGCCGATCAGTGCGGACATCACCCGTGTTTTTCTGGGGAACAGCAGCATCGGCGCGAGCCAGATGGCGCTCATCACAAAGGCCTGACGGAACCCGGAAAAACCGGAAGTACCTGTCAGTTGAATCAGTAGTTGGGTGATGCCGGAAAAATACCAGAAGAACAGAAATAACCAGAGAAATCCTGCCCAATCAAAACCTTTCGCAGACGTTTTGCTGCGTTTAAACAAAGCCATTCAGCGCTCCAGCCCGATAATTACTTCGGCCGTCGGCACTCTCCCTGTCGCAGACGAACGAACGCCGCGCGGATACCGAGCGGCCACAATGAGCCGGAGTATCGACAAGAAGGTGTGAAAACTTTGTGAGTTGCCAGAGCTGGCAGAATTGCATCGAGTCGGAAACAGCGGTGGCTGCTTCCGAGTCAAACGAGGGGATCAGGCGTGGGGGGCGCGTTGGGTGACGGGCAAGGGCTGAGTCTGATTGCCTTGGGTCAGCAGGCGTAATTGCGCGACTTCCCGCTTCAACTGGTCGCGTTCGTCTTTGAGTTGGCGCAGTTCATCGCGACGGATCGTGACGTAAAGGGTTTGTGCTGGCAGTGCTGTGTGTACGGTGCCCATTGCTCACCTCGCAAATGGCTGTCTCAACTGTAAGTTCGCTCCCGATTGCGGGTGCTCACTTACTATCGGCGCCGATTTTGATTTCTTTTGCCCCTGAAGGGAACTTTTTTATTTTTCATGGTCGTTGTGTCTTCGGGACGATTCCCGGCGTTATCAGTCTGGATCGGGCACAATGCCCGGAAACTATGTGCCAGCGCTCTGGACTAACCCTCATTAGTCGCGTTGGGCTATAACCTTTGACACACTTTATTTGTAGTAGGGAGCATCAGTACATGCAACTCGGGATTATTGGACTGGGCCGCATGGGCGGTAATATTGCGCGGCGCCTGATGCTCAACGGGCATACCACCGTTGTTTACGACCGCAATAGCGCCTTTGTCGATACCCTGGCTGAAGAAGGCGCCACCGGTGTTGCCGACTTGCCAGCCCTGGTCGCTGGCCTGGCCAAACCACGCGCGGTGTGGGTCATGCTGCCCGCCGGCGCACCGACCGAAGACACCATCGACACCCTGAGTACCTTGCTTGAAGCGGGCGATACCATCATCGATGGCGGCAACACCTTCTATAAGGATGACATCCGCCGGGCCAAAACCTTGTCGGAAAAAGGCCTGCACTACATTGACGTCGGCACCTCCGGCGGCGTCTGGGGCCTGGAGCGTGGTTACTGCATGATGATCGGCGGCGATGCCGACACCGTTAGGCGTCTTGACCCGCTGTTCGAAACGCTGGCCCCGGGCATGGGCGATATCCCGCGCACCAAGGATCGCCAGTCCGATGACGATCGCGCCGAGCGCGGTTACATCCACGCAGGCCCGGCCGGTTCTGGCCATTTCGTGAAAATGATTCACAACGGCATCGAATACGGAATGATGCAGGCCTTCGCCGAAGGCTTTGACATCCTCAAGACCAAAGCCAGCACCAACCTGCCGGAAGACCAGCGTTTCGACCTGAACGTTGCCGACATCGCCGAAGTCTGGCGTCGTGGCAGCGTGGTATCGTCCTGGCTGCTTGACCTGACCGCCGACGCACTGGCCAGCGATCCGAAGCTCGACGGCTATTCAGGTTCGGTGGCTGACAGCGGTGAAGGTCGCTGGACCATCGAAGCGGCCATGGAGCAATCGGTACCGGTACCGGTGCTGTCGAACTCGCTGTTCTCGCGCTACCGTTCGCGCGGGCAAGGCACCTTTGGCGACAAGATTCTCTCGGCCCAGCGCTTCGGCTTCGGCGGCCATGTGGAGACCCCGAAAAAATGACCCATGTGATCCGCAGGAAATCCAAGGCAGAACCCGCACCGCCTACCACGCTGTTTCTGTTCGGTGCCCATGGTGATCTGGTCAAGCGCCTGCTGATGCCGGCGCTGTACAACCTGAGTCGCGACGGTTTGCTGGGGAATGGACTGCGGATCATCGGCGTTGATCACAACGCTATCAGTGACGAAGCCTTCGCCAAAAAGCTCGAAGATTTCATTCGGGTGGAAGTGGCGGCCAAGGTTGGCAAGGGCGATCAAGCCCTTGATCCGGCGTTGTGGGCCAAACTGGCCAAGCACATCAGCTATGTCCAGGGCGACTTCCTTGACGAACGCACCTACGAAGCGCTGGCGGCGAAAATCGCCGACAGCGGCACGGGCAATGCGATTTTCTATCTGGCCACCGCGCCACGCTTTTTCAGCGAAGTGGTGCGGCGTCTCGGTGCTGCCGGATTGCTGCAAGAAACCCCCGATGCCTTCAGAAGGGTGGTGATCGAAAAGCCTTTCGGCTCCGATCTGCATACCGCAGAAGCCTTGAACGCGTGCTTGCTCAAAGTGATGACGGAAAAGCAGATCTACCGGATCGATCACTATCTGGGCAAGGAAACCGTGCAGAACATTCTGGTCAGCCGGTTCTCCAACAGCCTGTTCGAAGCCTTCTGGAACAACCATTACATCGACCACGTGCAAATCACCGCCGCCGAAACCGTCGGCGTGGAAACCCGTGGCAGTTTTTATGAGGTCACCGGCGCCCTGCGGGACATGGTGCCCAATCACCTGTTCCAATTATTGGCGATGGTGGCCATGGAACCACCGGCCGCTTTTGGCGCCGATGCGGTACGCGGCGAAAAAGCCAAAGTTGTCGGCGCGATCCGCCCCTGGTCGACCGAGGAAGCGCGAGCCAACTCGGTGCGCGGCCAATACACCGCCGGCCAGATCAATGGCGAGCCGCTGCCCGGTTATCGCCAGGAAGCCAACGTGGCGCCCGACAGCACGACCGAAACCTATGTCGCGCTCAAAGTCATGATCGACAACTGGCGCTGGGTCGGCGTGCCGTTCTACCTGCGCACCGGCAAGCGTATGAGCGCGCGCGACACCGAGATTGTCATTTGCTTCAAGCCGGCGCCGTATGCGCAGTTCCGCGACACCGAGGTCGATGAGTTGCAGCCGACCTACCTGCGGATCCAGATTCAACCCAACGAAGGCATGTGGTTCGACCTGCTGGCCAAGCGGCCGGGGCCGGCGTTGAACATGGCCAATATCGAGCTGGGTTTTGCCTACAAGGATTTCTTTGAGATGCAGCCATCGACCGGCTATGAAACCCTGATCTACGACTGCCTGACCGGCGATCAGACGCTGTTCCAGCGCGCCGACAACATCGAGAACGGCTGGCGCGCCGTGCAGCCATTCCTCGATGCCTGGCAGCAGGACGCAACGGTGGAGAACTACGCGGCCGGCGAAGACGGACCTCAGATTGCTGATGAGCTGCTCACCCGCGATGGTCGCGTCTGGCACAGCGTCGGATGAGTGAGATAACGCAACAGCCCATCCGTTTTCTGCTCAGCGACATGGACGGCACGTTACTGCTCCCTGATCACAGCCTCAGTCAGCGCACGATCGAAGCGGTCCGCGCCTTGCGCGAGGCTGGCGTACTGTTCAGCCTGGCCACCGGACGTCCGCCTAAAGCCATGCTGCAACAGATCGAAGCCCTGGGTGTCGATCTGCCGACGGCGGCCTTCAATGGCGGCACCCTCGTAAACCCGGACGGCAGTGTGCTGGTTGCACATTATTTGCCGGCAACGGCGGCGCTGACGGCGCTGACATTGTTTGCCGATCAGCCGGACATTGAAGTCTGGGTGTTCAGTGGCGGCGACTGGCTGTTGAAAGATCCGTACGGCCCGATGGTCCCGCGAGAGCAGCACGGCTTGGGTTATCCGCCGGTGGTGGTCGAGAATTTCGAGCCTTACCTTGCACGTATCGACAAAATCGTCGCGGCCAGCAACAACGCCGAACTGTTGATCGAACTGGAAGCGCAGTTGCTGCCCAAGGTCGAAGGGCAGGCGCAGGTTTCGCGTTCACAACCGATCTATCTGGACGTGACGGCGATGCTGGCTAACAAGGGCGAGGCATTGGCGACACTGGCCGAGTTTCTCGGGGTGCCGCTGGAACAGACCGCCGCCATGGGTGACGGTGGCAATGACCCGGCGATGTTTCACCGGGCCGGGTTGTCGATCGCCATGGGGCAGGCGGAAGAGGCGGTGAAGCGTCAGGCCGACGTGGTGACCGGAGCCAATACCGAAGACGGCGCGGCCCAGGCGATTGAGAAGTACATCCTTCCTCGATAACGACACAAAACCAATGTGGGAGCGGGCTTGCTCGCGAAGAGGCCGTCACATTCAGCATCGTTGTTGAATGACATATCGCCTTCGCGAGCAAGCCCGCTCCCACATTTGGCCAGTGTTACAGCCAGTAGCTCACCGCATACCAGCCCAACACGCCCATCACCACGGTATAAGGCAGCGCCATCCATACCATCCGCCCGTACGACAGGCGAATCAGCGGGGCAATCGCCGAGGTCAGCAGGAACAGGAACGCCGCCTGACCATTGGGCGTCGCCACGCTCGGCAGGTTGGTGCCGGTATTGATCGCAATCGCCAGGGTTTCAAACTGTTCGCGGCTCATGTGGCCAGCGAGGAACGCCTGTTTCACTTCGGTGATGTAAATGGTCGCCACGAACACATTGTCGCTAATGGCCGACAGCAAGCCATTGGCAATAAACAACATGCCCGGCTGTTGACTTGTCGGTAGCGACAGCACCCACTGGATCAGCGGTGTGAACAGTTGCTGATCTTGAATCACTGCCACCACTGCGAAAAACACCACCAGCAGCGCCGTGAACGGCATGGCATCCTTGAAGGCGTTGCCAAGGCGATGCTCATCGGTAATGCCCGTGAATGCGGTGATCAGCACGATCACCATCAAACCGATCAAGCCGACTTCGGCGACGTGAAACGCGAGGCCGGCAATCAGAATCAGCGCTGCCGCGCCCTGAACCATCAACGCAGCGCGCTGACGTGCAGTGCGTGCGGCGTTGTCTTCGGCGGCGTAGTTGGCCAGCACCGTACGCACGTTGTCCGGCAGCAGCGTGCCATAGCCGAACCAGCGCAGTTTCTCCAGCAGTACGCAAGTCACCAGACCCGCTGCCAATACCGGCAACGACACCGGTGCGACCTTCAAAAAGAATTCGGCGAAGTGCCAACCCATTTCATGGCCGATCAACAGGTTCTGCGGCTCGCCAACCAGCGTGCATACACCGCCCAACGCGGTGCCGACCGCACCGTGCATCAGCAGGCTGCGCAGGAAGGCGCGGAACTGTTCGAGGTCGGCGTGATGGGGCGTGGGCAAGTGCCGGTCATCGCCGATTTCGCTGTCCTGACGCGGATCGCCGCCCGAGGCGACACGGTGATACACCGAATAGAAACCCACCGCCGCACTGATAATCACCGCAGTCACGGTCAACGCATCGAGAAACGCCGAGAGAAACGCGGACAGGAAACAGAACATCAACGCCAGCAGGGCCTTGGAGCGAACCCCCAACAACAAGCGCGAGAAGAGAAATAGCAGCAGGTCTTTCATGAAATAGATGCCTGCCACCATAAACATCAGCAGCAAGATCACCGGGAAGTTGTGCACCAGCTCATCATAGAGCGCCTGGGGCGTGGTCATTTTCAGCAGCAATGCTTCGACCAGTAGCAACCCGCCAGGCATCAACGGATAACACTTGAGCGCCATGGCCAGGGTGAAAATAAACTCCAGCACCAATAACCAGCCGGCCGCCACCGGACCGACCGTCCACAACACCAGAGCGTTGAGAATCAGGAAGCCGACAATGCTCGCCTTGTACCAACGAGGTGAGTGCCCGAGAAAATTATGCGCGAAGGCTTGGGCCATTGAACCGGACATCGGCTACTCCTTGTATTAAGAAGCGCGCAAGTTGCCGTAAGAACAACAGAAGATCAAGTGCGGAAAATGACGTTGGCCTAACACCGATAACGCGCGACGACCGCGCGGCAGTTGCCGTCCAGTGAATAGCCGCCTATGACAATGCAACCGTTGGCCTGAATGGCCAATGAAGTAGCAGTATGCGAACCGCGACTCAGGTGTGTGCGACACCAGCCGATGCCCTTGGCAAAACTGCGATCCAGCTGCCCACTGGGTAAATATCGGGCAAAAACGAGATCAGCTTCGACCCCGCCGACCGTCGCTCCGACGGTCAGCACTCGCCCGTCCGGCTGAACCCCGGCGGCGGTCCAGTGGCAGTCGCTGCGGCCGACTCCCAATAGCTTTGGCTGGCCACCGTGGCAATGAAAATCCGGCCGGCCATTACTGTGAACTTTCAGAGACAGGCAGAGCATCGGGTCGCGACTGCTGCCAAAGCAATGCAAGTCACCGTTTTCATGCTGGACGATCTGGCAGACCCGAGCGCTATGCTCGCGTGCCTTGAAGGTCATGAAACCATCCACGGCGAAGCGGTCGTCCAGCCGGCCATCCGGGTGATAACGCGCCAGCAGACCTTCCTCGGGAACATTGATTGTTCCGCTCACCAGGATCCGACCATCGCGCTGCACCATCAAGCTGCAGAGCCAGGTGTTCATTAACAGGTGCCGGACCATGACGAAACCACGGCCGTTGAAACTATCGTCCAGCGAACCGTCGGCGTTGAGTCGTATCAGCATGCCGGCGTGATCGGCCAGGTCGAAGTGATGATTGGCCAGCAGCAGGATTCGACCGTCGTCCTGCACGCAGACATCACAGGCTTCAGCGCCCGGCACGCCGCGCGGTAACCAGGCATCGCGAGCGCCTCGGGAAAGATCACCCGGCAGGCGCACTACGCAGCATCCATTGTCGCCAAAGCCCTGGACCGGGCAGCCTTGCTGATCGAACATCGCCAGGGCAGGCAGCGTACGGTGAGCATTTTCGTAATGCAGGCCGGCCACCAGAATGTGCCCGTCGGCCAATACCCGCACCTTGCCGGCCATGGCTTCGAAGCCGTGGGCGAACTGCCCGCTGATGCTGCCTTGTTTGCCAAATGCCAGATCCGCCGAACCATCTGCAAGCAGGCGGGCCAGGCCGAAGCGATAGCCGCCCGGCGTACCGACTTTTGCCGCCACCAGCAACCGGCCGACAGGGTCAATCGCAATGTCATTGGCCATGCTGGAGAGGCTGCCGGAAAAATACACATGAGTCTTGCCGGTGCCAGCAAAACTCGCATCGAGCCGTTCAGCGCCATTCACGGTTGCAGGTAAGGCAAAAGCAGTCTGGGGTGACATGCATGCATCTCCTTGCCAGTCGTCCTGATCCGGGTGCCCGGAAGGTGACCGCCTGAGCAAAACATTCAATCCCTGAATGACTCGGCGCACAACTGTTTTCATGGGGCGCAGAAGGTGCGTTTTGTGCCAGAACAGTGTCTTTTCGAACCACTGAAAAGCCTGCCAAGTAAACCGGCGGTTAGAAGTTGAAACAGGGGAGGGTTTGCGCAGCTGACTGTGGAGAATCGTCAACTAAAAAGAAGGGGGGCGCGGATTGCCGGGCGGCAATCCGCAAATACACTTAGTGCGGCATGGACCATGATTGCAATTTGTAACCTTCCTGGCTCAACTCGGCACGGGCTTCTTCCAGCACGTGTTCGAGTTGCTCTGGATCGGAATAGGCGCTGCTTGGAATTTGTTTGCGGCTGATGCGCGTGCTAGTGCGATCAATGATGGCCAGGCTTAGTTCGCTACCATCTTGTAGAGCCCAGGCCACGCATTTAAAGGGTTGGAATGCGCGGTCGGCAATCAAAAGTGCTTCGTTGATACGGAGCGGGGCGTTCATGGGATCTTCTCTCTGTATGCCCAAACAAGTGATGTGCCGTCGGTTGGGCTTACCGTTCGGCTGGTTACTTGTACTGATGTCCGCAACCGGGGGTTGGGTCACACACAATCGAAAGAAATTTTAACTTTCTTTGATTGATTGGATATTCAGGCCGCTTCTGAAAGCTGAATGAAAGGTTTAACCCGTTAGGCAACTAACCAACTGACTTCTTATAACTAATAAGTAAACAACCCTATAAGCAATCGATACAAGCTCGCGTCAAAATCTTGCTAGTGTTACATCGAAGCCCGCCAAATGACTGTTTTTACTAATATTTCCTAAATTTGGCGTCAAGGAACAGTCATGATCGAAGCGCCTGCCTTACGACGTCTTTTAGTAGTGGATCCTTGCGACGACTGCCACCGCTTGTTGCCGGGTTTACGCGCCGTTGGATGGGATGTTGACAGCTGTACCCTGGAAAACGCCACCGAACGAACCTGCGATGTCGGCCTGTTGCGTTTGCAGCCCTTTCATCTGGAGCGCCCGGAAGCCGTCAAGGAATTGATCGCCCGTAGTGGTACCGAGTGGATTGCAGTGCTGAATCAAGAAGTCCTGCGATTACAAAATGTCGGAGACTTCGTCTGCGAATGGTTTTTTGACTTCCATACCCTGCCGTTCGATGTCTCACGGGTTCAGGTCACCCTGGGCCGAGCATTCGGTATGGCACGCTTGCGCGGCCAGGGCACGGTTCATATCGATCAGCCTGAACATGAACTGCTTGGCGACAGTAAACCGATTCGCGAACTGCGCAAACTGCTGAGCAAACTGGCACCCACCGAATCCCCGGTGCTGATTCGCGGTGAAAGTGGGACCGGCAAGGAGTTGGTCGCTCGCACGCTGCATCGACAATCCCAGCGTCACAGCAAACCGTTCGTGGCGATCAACTGCGGGGCGATTCCCGAACACTTGATCCAGTCCGAACTGTTTGGCCACGAGAAGGGCGCCTTTACCGGCGCGCATCAGCGCAAGGTCGGGCGGATCGAGGCGGCTAACGGCGGAACGCTGTTTCTCGATGAAATCGGTGATTTGCCCTTGGAACTGCAAGCCAATCTGCTGCGCTTCCTGCAGGAAAAACACATTGAGCGTGTCGGGGGCCATCAGCCTATTCCGGTGGATGTGCGGGTATTGGCGGCAACGCACGTCGACCTGGAAGCGGCCATCGAGAAGAAACGCTTTCGCGAAGATCTTTACTACCGCTTGAACGTCCTGCAAGTCATCACCGTGCCGCTACGCGAGCGCCATGGTGATCTCTCGATGTTGGCCAATCACTTTTCCCATTTCTACAGCCATGAAACCGGTCGTCGTCCGCGCAGCTTCAGCGAAGACGCGCTGATCGCCATGGGCAAGCACGACTGGCCGGGTAATGTCCGCGAGTTAGCCAACCGGGTACGGCGCGGATTGGTTCTGGCTGAAGGACGGCAGATCGAGGCGCGAGACCTGGGGTTGCTCAGTCAACATGCCACCGCTTCGCCGATGGGCACGCTGGAAGACTACAAGTGCCGGGCAGAGCGCCAGGCCTTGTGCGATGTACTTAACCGCCACAGCGATAATTTGAGCAACGCCGCCAAGGTGCTGGGGGTATCCAGGCCTACCTTCTACCGTTTGTTGCACAAGCATCAGATACGTTGAGCGATTGCAGACCCGGAGCGAGGCTTGCCGGCGAAGAACGATAGCGCGGTGATTCAGTTAAACCGCCTGGCGTTCTTCGCGGGCAAGCCTCGCTGCTACATGATCAACAAAAGTGTGTGCGCGGGATTAGAAGTAGTACGGGAATTTCAGGCTGAAGGAAAAGTCCGGCGAGTCGTCGGTCAGGCCGATGGCCAGGTTGGGAACGATCGTCAGGTTATCGGTCGCGGCCAGGGTCATGCCGATGTTGAAGTTGGCCGAGTTGTAATCGCTGTTGGAAATCGATTGCCAGTCACCACCGTCCGGCTTGATCTTGCTCTTGCTGGCAAACTGATCGGTGAACGAGAACGACATACTCATCTTCTCGTTCAAGGCGAATGCAATACCGGCGCCGATCTGCCAGGAATCCCCCAGTTTCACGTCCCCGGGCACCTTGGAGTTGACCTGAGGGCTGATGTCGCTGAAAGAGTCTTCCATGTTGTAGGTGTAGGCCAGGCTGCCGAACAGTACAGCCGGGTCGAAGCTCTTGACCAGTGAGAGACCCGGAGTGATCGACCAGACACCATTGCCGGTAGGCAACTCCTCGGGTACCGAGAGGTTATCGTTGTTCGGGTCATTGACCAGCTTGATGCCGTAAGGGTCTTCACCGGTCGGCGCCTTGACGCGCAGTGTAAAGACCGCGTCGGGCAGATTGGCCGACTCATCCAGAAACTTGTAGGCAACGCCAACGTTGATATCGCCGATGGTCGGATCGCGGGTCACGGTTGCGTCCGACGTCACCGGGCCTGCGCCACCGGCGCCACCGGAGGAATACGTTGATTCGCGATACACCACGGGGACGTTAATGTCGAACTGCCAGCGTTGTGCCACGTTGTAGCGGGCGGTCAGGTCCAGGGTCCAGTTATCCGCCTTGATACGGTCGAGGTTGATGTTGCCAAGGAAAATCGAGTCCAGTGCCAGAAAGCCGTTGAGTACCAATGCACGGGTATCGTAGTGCGTGTACGTCAGACCGGTCTCGAAGCTGAACTTGCCGCCACCGAAGAAGCCGCTGGCTTCGTCATACAGGTTGGAAACGCTTTGCGCAGGCTGCGAATCATCCTTGAGCGATTGGCCGTATGAACTGCCCGTGGTTCCCGGCGCACCGGCAGCCACTGTCTGACCACTGCCGGGCGTTTCTGCGGGGGATTTGGTCAGGCGTTTGGGGGCAGGCGTCGCAGGTGTTTCTTCGACTTGGCGAATGCGCTGCTCGAGTACCATAAGCGCGTTCTGTTGTGCTTCGTAACGCTGTTTCAACTCCATGAGTTCTTGTTTTAGTGCTTCGACCTGGGGGTCCGGTGCTGCGTACAGCAGTGGGACCGGGGCCAGGCTACTCAAACAAACGATAGCTCTGAACGTCAACGATCGGTGCATGGGTTAGCCGTCCCTTCTGACTACATCGGGTGACACTGAGCGTAGATCAGAATCCTTGAGTGCGAAGACCTTTGAGTTGGTCCAGGTTGCCGTTCAGCGACCCGGCTGTCGCGTTGTCACGCAGCACGACATTGAGTGACGTGAGGTTGTTGACCTGGTTACCACCACCGAGCAACGTCGTGTTCTGCATCAATCCGCCCTGGGCCAGGCGTTGTTCGGTGCTGCCCTGGTTGTTGTTGGCCACGATGTTGAGTTGCATACCCGTAGAGGTCGAGGAAACGCTCAACGCGCCCGCGCCATTGGCGCCGACCAACGTCGAGCCTGCGGCCAACGCCTGGCCCTGCTGTTGCGTTGCGGGCGCCTGGCTCGCCTTTGTGACGTTGATCTGAACGTTGTTGTAGGCACTGTTATGGTCGCCGGCAGCACGCACGACTTGAGTGACGCCTTCGGTGCTGTTGAGGCCATTGCCGCCAGTGACGGTGCCGGTGCCTTGCGAAGTCGTTGAGCCATTACCCTTTTCATTGATCATCGACACATAGAACTGTGGCTTGATGGTCGATTGTTGAATTTGCATCGAGGACGTTGCCCCGATCACTTCACCATTGGCATTTTGCCAAGTGCTGGTCATGACAATGCCGAAACTGATGATCCGCCCCGGCATGACATAGCGCCCGCGCAGGGTCGCCAATTCCTGATCCTTCAGCTCAATGGGTTTGAACGTCTGTGCCTGGATCGGGAGGCTGGCGGCCAGGCAAACCACGGCCAGCCAGAGTGGAGTCTTCATGGGATGCTCCCGGAGCGTCGTGCTCCTTGTTATCAGAAGAAGTCGCTTTGAATGAAGCCGAAATCCATCAATTCTGCGTCTCGCACCGGAGTGAAGGCGTTGATGCGGTTCTTGGCGGTCAGTGGCATGGGCGGGTCGAGCAATGCATTGGCTTTGTCGTAGCCTTGGCCGATGACCGCAAAGATGATGCCGTTCCAGCCTTTTACAAAGTCGTCGACTTTGTAGCGTTTATGACCGAGTACCGGATCTCCGATATACACCCAGCCCTTGTGAACTCTTTGCATGACCACAAAATGTTTGTAGCCACGGATATCCAGAAGCACCACAACCGGAATTCTGATGTCGCTCAACGTTTGCGGCGCTACCCGGTAGCCACGTGCCCGCATGCCGATACTTTCCACGTAGCGCTTCATGTCGAGCATGGAGAAGCCCTGGACACGGACAAGATCTTGATCGGAATGTGCCAGCATGCCTTCGATGATCTGTTCTTCATTCACGTCCAGCCAATAGGCTTGGCGCAATATGGTTGCCAGCGCAGCTGCGCCGCAACTGAAGTCGGTTTTCTGTTGCACCAGGTCGGCAAACTTACGCTCGCGAATGCTCTGGATCGGCTTGTACACCACCGCGCCACCCGGCAGGACGGACAGCGGCATTTGTGCAGCCTCGCTCACACTGGCCACGCAGAGCAAAAATGCCAAGGCAATAATGCGCATGGAAGGACGCCTTCTGGTTGTGTTGAAACAGGCCCCCGTAAGGGGGCCTCCAGAGACAGCAATTAGAACGAGTTGTTGGAAATGGCCAACGAGTTGCTTTGTTGGTTGCCCACACCCGCAGCCACGTTGACGCCCAGGTTGCCACTGCCACCATTCACCGAACCGTTCAAGGTTGCGGTGTTGGTCACAGGGTTGGCCCAGCCAGTTGGAGTCAGCACTTGATAGGAATAGGTGTTGCTCAAATCAAAAGAACTGCTCTCGCTGTAACTTTTTGATTTGTCGTACGAAGATTCGGACTCTTTGCTGCCCGATTTTTCGAACGAGGAGGCCGACGAGCTCTCCCACGACTTATCGAACGATCTTTCGAACGAGGAGTCGCTCGATCTTTGACGCGATGCGTCGAAATCTGCATCGATCGATGCGTCAACCGATGCGTCGACAGTCCTGGTGCGGGTGCGATCGCCATTGCCATTGTTCCAGGTAACAGTTCTGGTGGCATTCGCAGACGCATCCAAAGCAGCACTCAAAGAAGCACTACGGCTGGAGCTGCTGTCCGAACTTCTGAAGCCGCTCGCATCGGAGCTTCTGGAACCACTCGCATCAGCGCTCCTGGAACCACTCACATCGAAGCTCGAAGAAGCGCTTTTGTTAACGCTCAAATCGGAAGACTTGTCGCGAGAGGAACTACCGCTGGCCGTTGTGGTAACGGTTATCGTATCCAGGCGAGTTGTCCGATCAGCGTTGTTATTCACTACCAGGCCAGGACCTTGTTGATCGGCAGAGGCGGTGGCTATTGCGTTACCAAGCGGGGCATTGGTATTGGCAATGGCCATGGTGTTCTTCTGTTGGTTAAGGTCGCCGCCAGCAATGTTGATACCCATATTGCCGCTGCCGCCATTCCCCGATCCGTTCATCACGGCAGAGGCTGTACTACCGAAGTTGTTGACTCTGTTGTTGTTGCTGTATTGCGTGACGTCGGCGGTGGCTTCAGCAGTGCCGAACACGAAGCTGTTGTCCTGACTGGAGTTTGAGGCAGCATTGGCGATGGCGGACGCGTTGTCTTGTTGGTTGCCACTACCTGCCGCCACGTTGACGCCGACGTTGCCGCTGGCGCCTGTGGCAGAGCTGCTCATCTCGGCTTCGTTGATAGTCCCTTCATTACGGATGCGGTTGCCGGTACTGCTCTGGTTATCCCACGCATTGGCCGTCGCATAGACAGGGATCTTTGTTGGAGGAGGGGGTTTATGACCATGGTGGTGGTCATTGTCACGCCAATCGTTCTGCCCAGCTTGTACAGCAACAGCCATGACCGCAGCAATTGCGAAAACCAGAGGCTTGAGTGCCATCGAAGGTTTCATGGTGATTCTCCGTACTTATTTTAGGTTAAGTGTTGTGTCTACCTGTTTGGATCAATCCGTGACCCGTACGCTCAGGGTGTTGGCCATTCGGTTTCCCACCCCGGAGCTCTGATTCAACTGGATCACCCCACGGCTACCGGTGAAGGCCTGATCGCTGGTAGCGACCTGGCGATTGCCTGGTGCAGAGTCAGTTGGATCGGAGTTGTGGATCAGCGTCACGTTCTGCTGCATGAGGACGCTGTCGTCGATACTTTGCGGTTGTGTACTGATACTTATCCGCAGGGCATTGGCTTGCTGGTTGCTGGCGCCTGCGCTCTGGTTGACGCCCAGTACACCGTTGCCGTGGCTGAAGGAGTCGCCTTGAATGCTGGATCGAGCATCGATCCTGGGGTCGACTTGCGTACGCAGTCGTTGGCGAATCTGTGTGGTGGCGCTGGCGTTGTTGCCAATGGCGATGGCCCGGGCGTTGGCCTGTTGTTGCTGATCGCCCG
Source organism: Pseudomonas sp. NPDC086112 (assembly GCF_044746425.1). Taxonomy (NCBI): domain Bacteria; kingdom Pseudomonadati; phylum Pseudomonadota; class Gammaproteobacteria; order Pseudomonadales; family Pseudomonadaceae; genus Pseudomonas; species Pseudomonas sp. NPDC086112. The sequence continues at coordinate 80,245 of NZ_JBIVCD010000025.1, forward strand.
CAGCCTGGTTGACCGAGAGGTTGCCTTGGTGCTGCATGCCCGAACCGTCGATTTCGGCGTTATTGATGACGGGAGGCTGGGCAAAGGTCGATGCACTGCAAAACAGGGCCATCATCAGCAGCGTACGATTCATCTCAACGGTCTCCCGTTACAACTCTCAGAGCACCCAGACCTTGCTGGACATTTGAATTGACCATGTTGGCGATACCGTTGCCCGAGTTTCCCGAACGTCCAGCGGGGAGGTTGGAAAGCTGGGTCTGGTTGGTGAGATTGCCGCCCAGGTTGTTGTGGGTGCCTTGAGTGACCAGGCGGGAGATACCGGCACCACTGGCGACGTTGGCGAAGTCGCCGTCGCTCAACTCGTTCGTTTGCCTGAGGACTTGTCTGGACGGGTTGGCATTGGCGGTCGTGGGGCTAGGGTCGGGAATCACCGGTGCACGCGTTGCCATGCGCGGTTGGACATCACGTTTGATAATAATGATGCCGTTGTCAGCCTGTACGGGCAGGCTGACACTTGAACCCAGTGCACATCCGATCAGTAAGAGGCTAAAGATGCTGTTATCAAATGTCCCCACGGCGGCAATTCCTTCTTTGTTGTGGGCTGGTCCTGGTCAGCGTTGTGAAGGAGTGAGCGAAAGCTGTGCCGGTTTTTGATTATTGTTTTGATTCAGAGGGTTATCGATCAACGCTAGTGGATCGATGAAAGGGTGTTTCAGGTCTGAGACAACCGCCGGGACGGCAATATTGATAAGAGATCGCAATAGCACTGGATCCAAGCTTTATGCGGGATGTATCAGCGTTCTAACACATCGCATGACAGGACGATGACCAGCGTTGAAATGGGTTGTTCGAGAGGGGACGGTGTTTCAGAAGCGGACGTATTTGCAAAAATACTGCAACAAATGCTGGGGTATTTGGCCAGTGTCCTTCAGTTCCGCACAATCCAATGTGGGAGCGGGCTTGCCCGCGAAAGCGGTGTGTCAGGCGACATCAATATTAACTGTGCCGGCGTCTTCGCGAGCAAGCCCGCTCCCACAGGGATTTGGGTGTTGGCCGGCTCAGCGCCCGAGCAGCAGCGTGACGGCTTGCAATGCCTGAAGCCGGCGTTCGGCCCAATCGCCCTGAAGCACTTGAACAGTTTGTCGATGCTGCTCCAGCCATGCTTGAGTCGCGTTGAAAAAAGCCCGGCGTTCCTCCAGCTCGGGCTGACACCGTTGACCGTCATCGGTCCAATCGACTTGTTCGGGCGACAGCAGCAAGTGCAAGTCATAGTGTCGAGCCAGCAGTGCTTGCTCGAGCCAGGCCGGGCAATCGCCAAACAGGGTTTCGCTCCAGAGCATATTGCTCAACAAGTGAGTATCGAGAATCAGCAATGGCGGCCCCAGGGCGCGAGCTTCGTCTTCCCATTGCAGCTGACCGCGAGCGATTTCTGGAATATCGGCCGGGCAGGTGTCTCGCGCCTCCTGCTCAATGAACCAGCGCACGTATTCGCCCACCAGAGCGCCGCCGAATTGCTGTTGCAGTTCGGCGGCCAGCCAGCTCTTGCCACTGGATTCAGGCCCTGTCAGTACCAGAACTTTCATGTGCGCAACGCCGGATCGGTGCGCCATGTCCGCCAGCCATGCACCGCCAGCAGTGCGAATACCCCATAGAGGCCGGCGGTCAGGTACAGCGCTTTGTAGATGAACAGGCCAACAAAAATGATGTCCAGCGCGATCCACAGCGGCCAGCATTGCAGACGTTTTTGCGCCATCCATAACTGCGCCACCAGGCTGAAACCGGTCAGTGCCGCATCGAGCCAGGGCTGCGCGGCATCGGTCCAGTGGGCCATCGCGGCGCCCAGCAGCAAACTGCCGACTGCGCCGACGGCCAGTCCGAGCGCAACGGATTTGCCATCGAGCAGGCTGACATGCCGCTTGCCATGGGTCGCGGTCCCCTGGGTCCACTGCCACCAGCCGTAGATCTGCAAACCGGCGTAGATCACTTGCAGCAGCATGTCCGAATACAGCTTCACTTCGAAAAAAATCCAGCTATACAGCAGCACCATGACCAGACCGATCGGCCAGCACCAGGGGTTCTGTTTGACCGTCAACCAGACGGCAATCACGCCGAGGGCGGCAGCAAACAGTTCAAGCCCGGACATGGAGGTTCCTTGGTGTCGTAAAAATGAGGGGGCTAATTGTACCCGGATTGTGGGGAATGGGGGCTTGCCCCCTGTAGGAGCGAGGCTTGCCCGCGAAGAACGATGACGCGCAGTACCTGAAAAACCGCGGTGCGTTCTTCGCGGGCAAGCCTCGCTCCTACAGGGGGACAATGCCGGGTTCAGGGAAGAGTTACACCCGAAACTGCTTCAGCAACCCGTTCAACTGCTCACTCAATTGCTTGAGATGAACGCTGGCCACGCTCGACTGCTCGGCCGCCAGTGCCGTGCTGTGGGACAAGCCTGCGGCCTGGGTCACGTTCTGGTTGATGTCTTCCACCACGTGGGCCTGTTGCAAAGTCGCGCTGGCAATCGAAGCATTCAACCCATTGAGATTGCGCAAGGCCTGGCCGATGGCATTCAGGCTGGCGCCGGCCAGGCCGGCCTGCTCGATGGTCAGTTGCGAGGCACGGCTGCTGTCGCCAATCACCTTGACCGCCGCTTCCGAATGGCTTTGCAGGCGTTCGATCATCGACTGGATTTCCGCCGTCGACTTTTGAGTACGCTGGGCCAACAGGCGCACTTCATCGGCGACCACCGCAAACCCGCGACCTTGCTCGCCGGCTCGGGCGGCTTCGATGGCTGCGTTGAGGGCCAGCAAGTTGGTTTGCTCGGCGATGGAGCGGATCACTTCCAGAACGCTGCCGATTTGAGTGCTTTCGGCGGCCAGCGTACGAATCACTTCAACGGCTTGATCGATGGTCGACGACAGCTTGTCGATCTGCTGCAGGCTGCCGTCGATATTGACCTGGCCCTGTTGCGCTTGAGACTCGGCATTGCGCATTTCACTGGCCGCGTGTTCGGCGTTTTTGGCCACATCCTGCACGCCGTAGGTCACTTCGTTGATCGCGGTCGCCACCAGTTCCATTTGTTGGGATTGCTGTTGGCTGCGCTGCTGGGCTTGCGCGGCATCATTGCCCAGTTCATTGGAAGATTGGCCCAGCGCACCAGCGGACACTTGCAGCTGACTGATCACCAGGCGCAGTTTCGCGGTGAAGGCGTTGAAGTGCCGGGCCAGTTGCGTGACTTCGTCCTGACCGTGGGTATCGAGGCTGCGGGTCAGGTCGCTTTCACCGCTGGCAATGTTGGCCATGGCGTTCACGGTTTCCTGGAGCGGGCGCACGATGCTGCGGGCAATCATGATCACCAGCAGGGCCATGATCAGCGCAATCACCAGACCCACAAAAGAGGCCTTCCAGACTTGGGCATGAAATTCGGCCTGCATGTCATCGATGTACACACCCGAACCGATCACCCAACCCCAGGGCTCGAACAGTTTCACGTAGGAGGTTTTTTCCACCGGCGCGCTGGCGCCCGGTTTCGGCCAGCGGTAATCGACCATGCCGGCACCCTTGGCCTTGGCGATGGCGACCATCTCGTTGAACAGCGCGAAACCGTCGGGGTCGCGGATCGTCGAGAGATTCTGACCTTCAAGTTTCGGATTGGTCGGGTGCATGACCATGACGGGCGTCAGGTCGTTGATCCAGAAATAATCGTTCTGGTCGTAGCGCAAACCGCGCACGGCGGTCAGTGCCTGTTTTTGCGCGGCATCGCGGGTGAGGGTGCCGGCAGTTTCCAGGCCGTGATAGTAGGTGAGGATCCCGCTGGCGGTCTGCACCACGTGCTGGGTCTTTTGGGCCTTGGCCTGATAGAGGTCGTCGTGAATCTGCTTGAGCATCAACACGCCCAACGTCAATAGCATCACCACGGCCACGATCAAGATGAGCCACAAGCGTCGGCTGATCGACACACTGCGCAAGCTGTTCATAACGCGGTTACTCCGGTTTCTTGTTCTTGTAATAAACGATCGCCAGCATCCAATCACACTTTGCCGATCGGGCCTATCCGACTCAGGTCCTATTACGCGGCAGCGTAAACGAGGCTTGTCTGATAGGATTTCGGCCCCGCGCGGGAAAACCTGAGCCCAAGTCTTTTTTTCACGCAATTTTTACCGTTTTGCGTGGATCTTGTGCGCGCGGGGATTCAGCTAAGGTTGATCGCAGGTAACGCTTATAAATTATTAACGGAGCATGCCTGGGGGCATTGTTTCTTGGGGGATTGATGGATCTTTGGACGGCCTTTCAGGCATTGATTTTAGGCGTGGTAGAAGGGCTGACGGAGTTCTTGCCCATTTCCAGTACCGGGCACCAGATTATTGTGGCGGACTTGCTCAATTTCGGCGGCGAGCGGGCCATGGCCTTCAATATCATCATTCAGCTCGGCGCGATCCTGGCGGTGGTCTGGCAGTTTCGCCGCAAGATCTTCGACGTGGTCATTGGCTTGCCGACGCAGCCCAGCGCTCGGCGTTTTACCGCGAACCTGTTGATCGCTTTCCTGCCGGCGGTGGTGTTGGGGGTGATTTTCGCCGACTTGATTCACGAGTACCTGTTTAACCCGATTACCGTGGCTACCGCATTGGTCGTGGGCGGGGTCGTGATGTTGTGGGCCGAACGTCGCCAGCATGAAGTGCATGCTGAAAGCGTCGATGACATTACCTGGAAAGACGCTCTCAAAGTCGGCTTCGCCCAGTGTCTGGCGATGATTCCGGGGACTTCGCGTTCCGGCTCGACGATCATTGGCGGTTTGCTGTTCGGGTTGTCGCGCAAAACGGCCACCGAATTCTCGTTCTTCCTCGCCATGCCAACCATGGTCGGGGCGGCGGTGTACTCGGGCTACAAATACCGCAGCCTGTTCGTGCCGGCTGATTTTCCGGTATTTGCCATTGGCTTCATCACCGCCTTCATCTTTGCGATGATCGCCGTTCGGGCCCTGCTGATCTTCATTGCCAGCCACAGCTATGCGACATTCGCCTGGTATCGCATTGTGTTCGGTCTGGTGATCCTGGCCACCTGGCAATTCGGTTGGGTCGACTGGACCGCGGTCAAGCCATGAGCGATTCCAGTGCGCGCAACAATATCCCCGGGCGCAAGTCCGGGGGCGCCATGCAGAACCTGCGGCTGAAACTGCTGGTGTTCGTTGTGCTGTGCGCAGTGCCGTTGTTTGGCTCGGTGTCGATGTGGCTGCGCGGGGTGTCGGTGATTCCCCTGGCGGCCTACGGCATCGTCAGCGTGCTGGCGTTTTTCCTGTACTGGAGCGACAAGCACAAGGCCCGCGCCGATAGCTGGCGCACGCCGGAGAACGTCTTGCACGCGGTGGAGCTGGCGGGTGGTTGGCCGGGCGCTTTGCTGGCCCAGCAAGCGTTTCGGCACAAGACCCGCAAAGTCTCGTTTCAGTTGGTGTTCTGGCTCATCGTACTGATGCATCAAGTGTTCTGGATCGATCAGCTGTTTCTGGGCGCTAACCTGTTTGCGTTGTTTTAAAGCACTTTAAAGCAGCAAGCCGACCTGCGTGCGCTTGGGCAACTTGCTCACCACCAGTTGGTGGGAACGTTGCAGCAAGCCTTGCAGCTCTTCGGTGCCCAGGGGGTAGGGCGTTTCCATGATGACCCACTGGGCCCGGGCCAGATACGGTGCCGGGTGAATGCCCGGCCGGTCGCAATGGCCCAGGAACAGGTCCTTGTCGACCTTGAACGCCAGGGACTGTCCCCGCAGGTTCTGCAAGGCAAACATCTTGTTCCCGGCAATCGAAAACACCCGCACGCCACCCCACTTGTAATCCTCCCGCGCGCCGGGCAACGCCAGGCAGTATTGCGCGACATCCTCTTCGCTCATTCGTCCCGCTTTCATAACAGTCTGTCCCCGCAAACATTGAATGATTCGATCAAATGATCGATCCAGGCGCGCACCGCCGGCATCACCCCGCGTCGATGAGGGTAGACGGCTTGCAACCAGCCGCCCGGCAATGACCAGTCGGGCAATAGTTGCACCAGCGAACCGTTTTCCAGCTCTTGCTCGCAATACATCATGGGCAGCATGGTAAAGCCCTGGCCGTTGAGGGTGCAGGCTTTGCGCACGATGAAATCTTCGCAGCCCAAACGCGCCTCAAGGCTCAGGTCGTAGTTTTTGCCCTGTTGATCAAGCATGCGGATGTGCACCATGCGATCGGCCTCCAGAGCGCCGAGCACGGGCAGATTTTTCAGGTCTTCGGGATGATTGATTTCATGGCCGAGCAAAAATGCCGGGCTGGCAACCATCAGCATCTGGGCCTGACGCAGGCGACGGGTCACCAGCAATGGATCTTCATCACCCAGATCCCGCACTCTCAAGGCAACGTCGACGCCCTCGTTGATCAGGTCAACCCGACGATTGAGCAGCATGACTTCCAGTTGAACCTGGGGGAATTTCTCCAGAAAGTTACTGATCACCCCAGGCAGCATTTGATGGGCCAACCCTACGGGGCAGGACACTCGCAAGCGCCCCCGGGGTTCGCTGGACATGCTGGCCACCGCTTCGTCGGCCATTTCGGCCTCCAGCAGCATCGCCTGACAATGGCGCAAGTAGCGCTCGCCCACGGCGGTGAGGTTGAGTTGGCGGGTTGTGCGTTGCAGCAGGCGCGCGCCGAGGCGTTCTTCCAGCTCAGCAATGCGTCGCGACAATCGCGACTTGGGAATCCCAAGCAAACGCCCGGCTGCAGCAAAGCCACCGGCTTCGACCACTTTGGCGAAATAGTAGAGGTCGTTGAGGTCTTGCATCGATTTAATACTCGACTGTTCTATCAGTGGGACGAACTATCGCATTGTTACCGACTAATCAGCCATTGCTTTCGTCGGTAGGATTGTCTCCATCAGATCGCCCGGTGGCGATCCTCACCTTGGAGATCCCACATGAAATTACTGCATATCGATTCGAGCATTCTGGGTGACAACTCGGCTTCCCGTCAGCTGAGCGGCGAAGTCGTCAAAACCTGGCAAGCTGCCGAGCCTGGCGTTGTGGTGACTTACCGCGACCTGGCCGCCGATGCCATCAGCCATTTCTCGGCCAACACCCTGGTTGCCGCCGGCACTGCCGCAGAGCTGCGCAACGCCGCGCAACAGCACGAAGCCGAGCTGAGCGCGCAGGCCCTGGCCGAATTCATCGCCGCCGATGCCGTCGTGATTGCCGCGCCGATGTACAACTTCACTATTCCGACCCAACTCAAGGCCTGGATCGACCGCATCGCCGTGGCCGGTCAGACTTTCCGCTACACCGAAGCCGGCCCTGAAGGCCTGTGCGGCGGCAAGAAAGTCGTGATCGTTTCCACTTCCGGTGGTCTGCATGTCGGTCAGGCAACCGGTGTTGCGCACGAAGATTATCTGAAAGTGCTGTTCGGCTTCCTCGGTATCACCGACATCGAGTTCGTCCGCGCCCATGGCCTGGCCTATGGTGATGAAGTGCGCACCAAAGCCATGAGTGACGCTCAGGCGCACATCAGCGAGCAACTGTTCGTCGCTGCGTAAGGCTTGCGTAAAGTCGTAAACAGCCTCGGGCAATACCCCTGAAACTCTGTATTCTGGTCATCGTGATGGCCAGGTACGGAGTTTTTTGTTTCTGGCGTTATCGATTTATGGCCCAGGTTATGCAGTCGAGGGCTGACATCTGTGGTCAGGTAACAAGGTGGGGCATCCGATGGTGCGTCTTTGTGCAACGCTACTGATTTGCCTGCTCGGCAGTCTGAGTTTGGTGCATGCCGCGTCTGCGCCGCATCTTCACTGGAGCGTCGGTTTCCATGAGATGACCTTCCTCGATCCACTGGATTTGCAGCCGATGCGCGCCATCGCGTTTTACCCGTCCAGTGAAAAGGAACATTCCAGCACGCTCGAGGGCTATACGGTCGAAGCGGGTGAAGACACCAAAGTCGCCATCGGACGTTTCCCGATGCTGATGTTGTCCCACGGCAACACCGGAACCCCGCTGGCCCTGCACGACCTCGCCACCTCATTGGCGCGCAAGGGCTTTGTGGTGGTGGCGGTGATCCATCCCGGCGACAACTCCAAAGACCACAGCCGCCTCGGCACCTTGAGCAACCTTTATGGTCGGCCGATCCAGATTTCCGAAGCCATTACCGCGACCCTCAGCGACCGGATGCTCGCGCCTTTCGTCAATGCCGAGCAGGTCGGGGTGATTGGCTATTCGGCGGGCGGTGAGACTGCACTGATTCTGTCCGGCGCCACCCCGGATCTGGATCGTCTGCGCCGTTATTGCCAGGAGCGCCCGGATGATCACGATGCCTGCAACACGCAAGGCGAACTGATCGTCGACCGCGATGATTTGCAGCCAGTGGCGGACCCGCGCGTGCATGCCTTGCTGCTGATGGCACCGCTGAGCCTGAAGTTCGGCCGCCATACCTTGGCCGATGTGCATGTGCCGGTGCTGCTTTACAGCGGTGATGGCGACAAACTGGTGGCGTTCGACAAAAACGCCGCAGCGCTTGCGCGCAAACTGCCAACCGCACCGGACTTCAAATTGCTGGCCGGGGCAGGGCACTTCGTATTCCTGGCGCCGTGCAACGAAGAACAGATCGCCGCCATGCCGGCGCTGTGTACCGATGCCGACGGCGTCGACCGCAAGGACATTCACCGCAACATGATTTCCGAAGCCGGACGGTTCTTCGCCCATGCCCTGGGCAAACCTACCCGCGCCGGGATGCAGACCGCCGATCAATAATTTCCCCCGGAACCCTTGTGGGAGCGGGCTTGCTCGCGAAGAGGGCGTGTCAGTCGAGATAGATGTGTCTGACCCACCGCATTCGCGAGCAAGCCCGCTCCCACAGGGGATATGCGGCAGGCTTAGACCATCGCTCGGCGTTTCAGCAGCAGGGTCAAACCAAGTCCGGTTATCGACAACATCGCCGCACTAAAGAAAATCCACGAATACCCCAGGTTCAACGCCACCGCGCCCATCAGCGGTCCGGCAATCGCCAGCGCCAGATCGAAAAACACCGCGTAGGCACTCAAACCCGCTCCGCGACTGGAATTGGGCACTTGCTTGATCGCTTCCACCCCCAGCGCCGGATACACCAGCGACAGACCGAACCCGGTCAGCCCAGCGCCGATCAAGGCATAACTCGTCGAGGGCGCCAGCCACAGCAGGACCAGCCCCACGGTTTCAATGGTCATGCAGGCGATGGCGGAGGTGAAGCCGCCGAAGCGGCTGATGCTGGAGATAAACAACAACCGCGCCAGAATGAAACAGACCCCGAATACCGTCAGGCAATAAGCCGCGCCGGTCCAGCCAAGGTTGACGTAATACAGGGTAATAAAGGTAGTGAGCGTGCCGTATCCGATGGACGCCAGGCTCAGGCTCGCGCCGAAGGGGGCAATGCGCCCGAACACCGCCCAGAACGGCAGGCGCTCGCCGCGAATCACCGGCACCGACGGTTTGTTGCGGATCAACAGCAGCGCCAGCAGGGCCAGTAACGACAGCGCGATCCCGAGGCTGGCGAACCCCAGTTCAGCGACCATCAGCACCCCCAGCGGCGCGCCGATAGCGATGGCACCATAGGAGGCGATACCGTTCCAGGAAATCGAACGCGCCGTGTGCTCGGCACCGACCTGGCCCATGCACCAACTGATCGTGCCGACCCCGATCAATCCCTGGGCGATGCCCAGCAACAAGCGGCCAGCGATCAGAATGATCAGGCTCAACAACGGCACACTTTGCAGCAGGGTCGACAGCCATGTCAGCACGCCGCTCGACGCAATCCCCGACAAGCCGTAAACAATCGCCCGCTTGGTGCCGATGCTGTCCGACAGACGTCCGGCCATGGGCCGGCTGAGCAGGGTGGCCAGGTACTGAGAACCAATGGTCAGCCCCGCCACGATGGCGCTGAACCCCAACTGTTCATGGACATACCCGGGCAACACCGCAATCGGCAGGCCGATGCAGAGGAAGGCAATAAAGGTATAGAAAACGATGGAGACGATCTGCCGGGTGATCGCCATGGAGCTTTGGGGGGGCAGTTGCTGCACAGACATGAGAGCTCTTTCGCGGGCGGCGGTAGGAGAACGGCATCATGGCGTGGGCGGGGAATAAAAGGAAGCAGGCTAACTATATTGGCCTTTGAATTTACAGCGTTATCGAGGGCCTCTTCGCGGGCAAGCCTCGCTCCTACAGGTTATGCGCAGGAGGCCTCTTCGCAGACCGTGTAGGAGCGAGGCTTGCCCGCGAAGGTGTCAGCACCAAAGCAAGCCTTGGCCACGAAAATGCAAAAAGCCCCGTCACCAGGACAGGGCTTTTCAATTGAAGCTTGCAGCCGTCTTACATCAAAACACCCTGACTACGCAGGTAGTCGTCATAGGTGCCGCTGAAGTCGATCACGCCATCGGCGCTCAACTCGATGATGCGAGTGGCCAGGGACGATACGAACTCACGGTCGTGGCTGACGAAGATCAGCGTGCCCGGGTAGTTCTCCAGCGCCAGGTTCAGCGCCTCGATGGATTCCATGTCCAAGTGGTTGGTCGGTTCGTCCATCACCAGCACGTTCGGCTTTTGCAGGATCAGCTTGCCGAACAGCATGCGACCTTGCTCACCACCGGAGATGACCTTGACCGACTTGAGGATCTCGTCGTTGGAGAACAGCATCCGGCCGAGGGTGCCGCGAACCAGTTGTTCGCCGCCCTGGGTCCATTGACCCATCCAGTCGAACAGGTTGCAGTCATCTTCGAAGTCATGCGCGTGGTCCTGGGCGTAGTAGCCCAATTCCGCGGCGTCGGTCCACTTCACGGTACCGGCATCCGGGGTCAATTCGTTGACCAGGGTGCGCAGCAGGGTGGTTTTACCGATACCGTTCGGGCCGATGATCGCCACGCGCTCGCCGGCTTCAACCTGGAAGCTGAAGTCCTTGAACAGCGGCTTGCCGTCGAAGCCTTTGGCCATGCGCTCGACGATGACCGCCTGACGGTGCAGCTTCTTGGTTTGTTCGAAACGGATGAACGGGCTCACACGGCTCGAAGGCTTGACTTCGGCCAGTTGGATCTTGTCGATCGCCTTGGCGCGGGAGGTCGCTTGCTTGGCTTTCGAGGCGTTGGCCGAGAAGCGGCTGACGAACGATTGCAGCTCGGAAATCTGCGCCTTCTTATTGGCGTTGTCCGACAGCAATTGCTCGAGCTACGGGGTCGCCACTGTCATGTAC